>JBDSRX010000044.1:0-2861 GCA_039929105.1 Candidatus Dojkabacteria bacterium | reverse complement strand
TAGCAAAGACTGCTTTATTAATATTAGTTTGAGTTAAGGCATTAAGTTCTAAATTTTCTGGAAATAATTGAACATTTACATCTTTAACAACACCAGCTTGTAAAATAACCTCTTTCTCCCATGTTGTGTAGCCACTTTTTTGTACTTTGAGTGTAACCGTTCCTGGATCTAGGTTCTCTACTCTACCATCCACTCTATCTACTCTTTTATCGTTAATAAAGACATCTACATCTTCCGGCAATGAATTTAAATTAATAATGCTAGTTTGAACTACACCTTCTGTTCCATTAAATCTTCTACCTTGTGATAAAAAGATTGCTATGGCAGCTGCTGCAATAAAAAATATTAAAATAAGAAATGTTACAATAAATGTTGTTATTCTTTTTCTGAGCATAGTATTAATGTAATTAAAATAACCAAGATAATATTATCATGTATAACAGAACAATTGGAGAGAGATTAAAAACTGAAAGGGAAAGGCTTTGGCTTAGTTTGGATGAGGTAAGTAATGCCACTAGAATAAGCAAAAAATATCTAGAAGCAATTGAAGAAAACGACTTCGAAATATTCTCTTCTCATACCCAGGCAATTGGTTTTATTAAAAATTATTCAAACTTCTTGAAAATAGACCCAGTCAACATTATTGCTATTTATAAAAGAGATTTTGAGGCTGTAAAACAAACTAGAAAGATCCATAAGATTGATGATGATGAACTTGAAAAAGCTAGGAATCCAACACTTTTTGATAAGTTTAAGCAAACACAATTAACTTCTAAAAGAGTTTGGGCATTAACTTCTATATTATTAATTTTAGTATTCGTAATTCTAACTACTGGTTTTATTAAGAGTGCTTTTTCTCCACCATATTTTAAAATTATAGCTCCGATTAATATATCTGTTAGTGAAAGTAAAGACTTTTCAACATCTAATAAAACAATTCAAATTAAAGGAGAAACTGCAGGTTATACATTAATTAAACTTAATGAAATACCATTAGTATTAAGTACTGGGTTTACATTTGAATCGGAAGAATTGCCAATTACCTCTGAAGTAACAAAGTTTGTTATAACTGCAGAAAGCCAGCTTGGGGTTAAATCTCAAGCAATTCTTAATATAAAAAGAGAAGATATTGAGAAAAGAAACGCTAAGAAAGATATTGTTATTAGTACAAGTTTATCTGGAATATTAGTTAAGGCGACTGTCGATAATATTATACAGTACAACGATTTAACCACTACATTAGCACCCGTTAATTTATCTGTAGCTCAAACTTTCACTTTAGAAACAGATAACTATAGTGTGCTTACAATAAGCTACAACAATAAGCTTTATCAACCTAAAGCTAATACTTCAAAGTTTATAATTAATGATAGCGGGGATTTAATCCAGGAGTGATTAATTTCTTTTAATCGTTTTTAAGATTTTCTTCTTTAATTCACCTTTTGTCTTATCGTTGTTTAATTTTGATAAACCAACGGCAACTGCTGCAAAGAATGAAATTATTATTAATAGACATCCAAAACCTCTTTTATTTTTATTCATTTAAATCTTTTAATATTAGAACAAGAATAATTGTATCTTAAATTTCTAAACGTTGCATGGCGAAAACAGTATATTTTATTTATACACTAAATAAGTAGTGAAATGCTTTCTTCTAGCATCTCTTTTTCCTCATCAGTTTGAATAACGACAACATCTACTTCAGACTTCTTTTTAGTTACGTTTAAGATACCATTTGAAAAGTTAGTTGTCTTATTCTTATCCACATCAATATATACTCCAAATATACCTAATCTCTCACATATCATACTCCGTACTATGTCCGATGCTTGTCCGATTCCACCAGTAAATATAAGGACATCTATTCCATTTAAAGATGCAACCATATTAAATGTTTGCTTAACTACATCATTTACATAAATATCGAGTGCTAATTTAGCCCTAGGGTTTGTATTATAGTCTTTTACTATAGTTTTCATGTCTTTTGTATAACCAGAAATTCCAAGTAATCCACTTTTCTTATTTAGCATGTCCGAAATATCCTTGTCCGAAAGACTTTCTTTATTCTTAATGTAAACCACTGCAGAATAATCAATTTCACCTACTCGAGTTGCCATTACCAAATTCTCTTCTGGTGTAAAACCGAAAGAAGTATCCACACACTGAGTACCTTTTATAGCACATGTAGAGCTTCCGCTCCCAAGGTGCAAAGATACGATCCTGATATCATTAAGACCTGCGTCTTGCGAGTGCAAATCTGAGTAAACTTCTTCATCATCAGAGATATGATTATGATACAATTTAGAAACATATCTATGTGATAATCCATGGAATGCAAATCTTCTTATTTTATACTTTTTATAGTATTCATACGGTAAACCATAAAGATAGTTTACTTCTGGCATTGTCATACCAAAAGCAGAATCAAATACAACTATTTGCATTGCATCTCCAAATGTTTCAATTGACTTATCGATAATTTCAAAAGCAAAAGGGTTATGCAATGGAGCAAGATCAAATAACTCAGATTTCATTCTATCCAATAGATCTTCTTTTATTACAACTGGTAGAACATATAATTCTCCACCATGGACAACTCTATGTAATACGCTATCTACTTTATTTTTAGCTAAAGCTTTTTCTAATATTTCAAATCTAGTACCCCAGTAAGAAATATCTATTATTTCTTCTTTACCATCAATATTTGAGTTTATTGATGAATCGCTGTGATTTTTAATTTCTCCATAGCTAAGAACCGAATTATCTTCAGCATTAAAAAACTTAAATTTTAAAGAACTAGAACCTGAATTCAAAACTAATACATTCATGGAATCTTATTAACTATATACAGAATATAGAAA
>JBDSRX010000043.1:0-4884 GCA_039929105.1 Candidatus Dojkabacteria bacterium | reverse complement strand
CAGAATAAGTTTGGTATAGATATTGAAACTATTGAACCTTATACAAAATATAAGACTAAATCTGATGTTGTGGGTGTACATATGACTTTGGCTTCAAGATTAATGCTGCCAGATAAGCAAGAAGATTTCACCTTCTTGCAGTATGGCGATTACGAACTGTTTAAAAAGAATGATGTCTTCTTAGGCATACAAACACAGGGTATGTTTTATTTATTTTCTGAAATTGCAGGTTTTATTACTCAAAGTAGGTTGGATGAAGAAATGAGTGAGGAAGAATTAGGAAGAAGGATACATAATCAAATGGGATTTGTTTCTTTAGGAATTGTTTCTGAAAACGAAGAAATCGTTACAATCTCAAAGAATGTTGAAAATTCAATTAAATTTATTCTTCAAACCGGTCTACAGAATGTTGTTATTTTGATAGATGAAACTCTTCCAGAGCAAGGAGAAGGCGATACTTTTAGATCAATTATTAAGGGTTTGGTTAGGAAATTTGGAGTAGAATTAGTAAAAAATATAAAAATATATGTTGCTAATATTAAGACTTTCACTTTTGATACAGAGCAAAGTGTAGGAGATTATTATATTTGGAAAGAAGATAATGCAATCGTAGAAAGGGTTATAAGAATTAAAAAGACAGAAATTATGATATAATTATTCTATGGGAGAATTAAATTCAGTATTCTATACAACAGCAATGATACAAGGCGGGGTTGAAATTCCTGAATTACTAGCGCGGCCTGCAGTTAAGAATTTTGATGAGACTAGAAGGATACTTAGTATTAAAGATGTTCAAACTTCCATTGCTTTTAGAAATGCTTATATTCAATTTGCTATAAAAGAAATTCTGAAGAAATTTCAAGGTCAGGAGCCAGAAGAATTAAGCCAGTTACTTAACAATACACTTACTGATATGTTCTCTGGTGAACCAAAATTTTTAAATATGCAAACTATTGGATCTGATATATATCAGCAAATACTTCAAACTGTAGAGGATATTTATATTAATATCTGGCGTATCTTAAATCAAACTACAATAGTTCTAGATACTAATAACTTAGAGGATATGTTTAAAGTATTAGAACGAAACTTCGAAACTCAAGAAAGCTAAGTTATTTCAAGATACCACTACAACTTAATTAACCCATCATTAATTACTTATCCTTCTATAATTAAATGAATGAATTATCTACAAGAAATAACAACTGACATAATTAGAAGCTCAGTATTAAATACCCCTCAGAATATTGCAATGCCTTTGCAAGGAAATTATGGAAGAACTTGGCAAGCACTAAAAATACCAAGTGATTTAATGACTAAGGAATATTTTGAAGAACTTAATAAGTATTATATTAATTTAATTGCTAAGTTAGTATCACTGAAATTCTTAGATCAAGAACCAGAAGAACTCGTAAAACATGTCGCACTTACTATGCAAAGAGTATTATCTGATAATCCAAGTGATTTAGATATTAATGTTATTGATCCAGAAATCTATACTCAAATTCTATTGGCTGCTCAACAGATAGAAAATTCTGTCCGAAATTTAGTAACTCACAGTTATTCTGAGTTGGATTTTGATAATGTAGAAAATCTGTTTTCTAAAATTGAAGAAAATATTACATTAGAAAGTAACTAAATCAACGTACCCCATATTTCACTAATATAATGATCGTAGATTAACGCAACTCTGTTAATGTGAGTTTGGCACGTATATAACAGGTGGTATTGTCATATATTTTTAGTATAATCTAATAAATTCCTCCTTTGAAGGAGGTGTCCCGAAGGGACGGTGGATGTACTAAACACCCCTCTGCACTTCGTGCCACTCCCCTGTAGGGGAGAATCATATAACTATTAACTATTCAAAATGTTTTCTTTTGCAGGAATTAATCTTACAGATGTTATTACAGTAATTGTATTATCTATGGGATTTAGCTTTATAATTGCTTTCCCAATAATATCTCTTTTGTATAAATTCAAAATAACAAGAAGAATGACTGTAGATTTCACTACTCTTATAGAGAAAAGAAATCTTAAAGTTGGAGTTCCTATAATGGGAGGTTTAATTATTGTAATTTCTGTTACATTATTAAATCTATTCTTCAATCCTGCTCGTAACAATGGTTTGTATTTAACTTTAGGGATATTTTTATTATCCGCATTCCTAGGAGGTTTTGACGATATTTTAAATATTTACGGAAGAGAAAGAGCAAAACCAAAAACTATTGGTCGAATTATAACTTTAATAAGAGTTCATAAAAGCTGGGGTAAAAGATTAATGATGATTGTTACACTTCCATGGGAATCTTATAAGGGATTTTTCTACATGCTTGGATCCAACCCTGGCAAAGGCATTCAAGCACACGAAAAGATTTTAGTTCAATCTATTGCAGGTTTAGCTTTGGGTTTTGGACTTTATTTCTATACAAGTGGAGGGATGATGGGAGCACTGCATGTTCCAGTATTTAATACATTTATTAATTTGGGAATTCTAATAATTCCTTTTGCATGGGTTGCAGTTTTATTGATGACAAATGCTGTTAATTTAGCAGATGGAATGGATGGTTTAGCAGCATCAGAATTATTAGCATCATTTTTGGGATTCTTAGTTGTAGCAATCTTCAAGCAAGATTTAAGAATGGTTTTTCTTATTGCTACAGTCATAGGATCTCTAATCTCATACTTATACTTTAATGCTCCACCAGCAAGATTTCAAATGGGTGATGTCGGATCGCTCGCGATGGGAACACTTCTGGCCTCTACTGCATTTATTCTTCGTGAACCTTTATTGCTTTTAATAATTTCTTTACCTTTTGTAATTACTCTACTCTCTGCTGTTGTTCAGGGTATTGGACGAAGAATTTTTGGAAAAAGAATTTTTGCAATGGCACCAATTCACTATCATTTTCAAATTAAAAATGGTTGGAGTGAAGAAAAAGTTGTAATGAGATTTGCTCTATTCAGCTTGATTTGTGCAATCTTAGGAGTTTGGATTTACTTAATGTAACTATTGCTCTTCAATAGATTTAAACGGCTGAGTATTATCGATGTTAAACCATTGAAACAAAAGCTTGCTTATCGCTTTTTCTGTAGTTTCTACGTTATCTGAAAATAGACCTTCTTTCTTTATATAATATTGCTTAATCAAACAAAGCTGAACAATACTTACTTCCTTTTCCTCGTCCTTAATAACTAATGCATCCATTAGTGCCTCTAAAGTAATTATTCCGCTTTCAAAAATTTTACTCAAATTATCTAGCATTCCATCATAAATTCTTAAAGGTGTATTTCCATTATCAATAATCCTAGAAGCCATTAATTTTGCTTTAATATTATCCATTTCTAATTCATCTTGTAAAATTAATGCTATTTCATCTTTATTTAAAGGTTCACCAAAAATTGCAAAATCCCAAAGACCAATTCCTCCGCCTTTTGGACCAAGTATTTCCCACATTCTAATAAGGGTCCAAATTAATACAATTGGAATAGAAATTCCTTCTTGTTGAAGTTTTTTTATAGTTTTAAAAACTTCGTTTAAATACCATGTTTTATCTTTTGTACCTTCCGGGGATTGCGAATAAATATCTGCACCACTTTCTGTAATAATAAATTCATGAAAATCTAGATCATCACGCATTTTCATTATTACTTGTAAAATTGCTTCTGGATATAGAATTTGCCCATGTGCGCCTTTCCTTGTTTTATTATTATCTTTAAAATCCGGGTTAGAAGTATCTATAAAAAAATCTTCTTCTGGTATTAATTCAGTAAAATTACCCATCCCCATATTAAATCCAGTCCCGATTGAAGCTAAAAGTGGTGCTACTTTAGTTCTTAAGAATTTATTAACAAGCGCAAAGTTATATATGTGATAAGGCTGTAATGCAAGAATATCAAAAGCTCGAGTTCCATCTTTAAATGTATAGGGATTAATTTGAGCATTTTTATCTATTTTATCTGCAAACCAAACTATAATTTTATCTAAAGTAGTAGGATCAACGCCTAGATCAAATAATGCAACATTAAAGTTAGCGATTACTTTTACATCAACATTATAATAATCACCCTTATCGTGTGCAACTTGATAAAAGTCCTTTGATAAATCTCCAATTCTTTTTAAAGTTTTGAAATGTGCTGGCATATTGAAAAAACTACCTTTTTTCCAAATTCCAAAATTTAGTCCAGCCGAATGCACAGCTGGCTCATTAAATGCTATCCAATATTTGACATTTTGTTTAACTAAAGCTTCAACTACAGAATGCGCAATTTCTCTAAATTTATACTCAAATTCTCTACTATGAATATCGTAACCGTGAAGTTCGTAATGAGTTAAATTGACAATTGGTTCAATATCATTTACTTTTAATAACTCGCACAGCTTTGCATAATGTTGTATGCCAGTTTCATTTATAGTTCCATCTGGATTTAATATTTTTTGCCAACTTATACTGAATCTGAGATATTTAAGATTAAATAAAATTAGAATATTTATATATTTTTCGAATACAAATTCGTTATCTAATCCAAAAACTAAAATATCTGCAACATCTTTTAATAACGCTAAGCCCTCATCATACTGACCTTTATTATAGTAACCTCTAATTAAATTTTGAATTGCTATATAATTTAATCCTATTTCAGAAAGGGGTGTGATTGGAGTTTCATCTTTAATATCCAAAACACTTTTTAATATCTCTTTAGGAGTTATGCCTGTAGCAATAAGCATTTGCAGATGCTTTATAATTGCAAAATCAGTTATTTGAGGTGTTTCTTGTTGTGGTCCAGAGGTGGCTATACCAATTCCTGTAGCTTCATTCATACTGCTTTAAATCTTGGAACTTTCTTGCCATTCACCTTACTTCTTCGACGGATAAGTGGCTC
>JBDSRX010000042.1:0-9528 GCA_039929105.1 Candidatus Dojkabacteria bacterium | reverse complement strand
TGATTTTCGCCAGTGATTTATCTTAAAAAAAGGTGTTTGTTTATTATTCCACGTGTTAATTTCCAAACTACCAGCAAGATCGAGTAGTGGAGAGTCTAAACCATTAAATTCATTAGCTAGATTAAAGCCTACAGCTTCAAACCCATACTCTGGAAATACAATCTTTATATGAGATCCATCTTTTCCCATTGTTTTAAAATCACTAATGTCTACATTCAATAAAGCTATCTTTGGCAATGGATTTGAATTTCCAAATGGAGATAAAGAGAGTAGCTTGGAGATGTTTTCTATATTAATCTCATCAAATTTTGCAACTGCGTCTATATTGATAGCTTTTTCAAGATGTTTTTCTTTAATATGTTTGTCTGCAACAGAGGAGAGAGCTTCCATAAACTTCGCATAATCTGTACTGGCAAGTGTTAATCCTGCTGCTTGAGCATGTCCACCGTATCGAATTAAGTACTTATCGGTATCTTTTAAAGCATTAGAAATATGAAAACCTTCTATGCTTCTAGCAGATGCTTTAATATTACCGTCTTCAAGTAGACTACCTACGATGGTTGGTCTATTGTACTTTTCAGTAAGTCGACCAGATATAAGTCCTACAATACCTTCTGGCCATTCTTTACCATAAAGAAAGTATATCTTCTTCTCACCTTGACTTAATAAATCTTGCTCAGCTATAGCTAAATACTCCTTAGTTAAACCTTGTCTTTGTAAGTTTAGATTATTTAATTTATCTGCCAATTGCTTAGCAAAATCTTCTGAGGTTGTAGTTAATAATCTAACAGCATCTAAAGCAGATTCTAGTCTCCCAGATGCATTTAATCTTGGCCCAATAACAAATCCCAAGGTATATTCTGTAATAGAAGAGAGTAGTACGTCTGCTTTTTGTAGAAGTGCTTTAATACCAATATTCTCCGTTCTTCTCATTTTATCTATTCCAAGCTTCACTATAGTTCTATTTTGATCTTCAAGAGGCATAATATCGCAAACAGTACCCAAAGCTACTAGATCTAAATACTTGGACATATCAACTTTTTTGACATTAAGTTCATTAATTGCACAACATAACTTCCAAGATACGCCAGCACCGCAGTATTCATTAAATCCTACACCTAACTTCGGATGTACTACAGCTTTGGCACGTGAAGAAATAATGTAATTTCCAACTAGCTTTGAACCTTCAGGAAGAGATTCATTATTCTTTTTGGATTTCTTATTTCGTGCTTCGGATTTTGAAACTTCCCGTATTGTATGGTGATCCGTAATAATAAAATCTATTGTATCTGCATATTTGTCTACTAATTCAATGTCTTTTACACCGCAATCTACAGAAATAATAAGATTACCACCTTCACTTATAATCTTTTCAATTGTTTCTTTGTTAAGCCCATAGCCGTCAGTAAATCTATTTGGAATATGTGGTAGAACATTAGCTCCAAGATCTCGAAATAAGTAATTCCACATTATAGAAGTAGCAGTAATTCCATCAACATCAAAGTCCCCATGAATATAAATCTTTTGCTTCTTTTCTATAGCGTTAATAATAACTTTGGCAGCTTTTTCTGCGTTATGGATGAGTAGAGGGCTTTCTAAATCTTCTATCTTTGGGTAAAAAAAGACTCTATCTCCAGAAACTTTTCGTGTAGAGTATATAAAGTCTACAAAATTCTTATCTTTTTGTTCTGGTAAATTCCACTTCATAGTATAGTTGTCACCCTGAGTTTCTCGAAGGGTGAATATTAGATTAAACTTCATGGTTCGAGAGCCTCACCATGACAAAATTATTGAAAGAAAATTTGTAACCAAGTCCGGTAACTTTAACTTAAAACAGGTCTAAGTTCAAGAGTGAAATATTCTATAGGAGGATTTATGCCGGAATTTGTATTGTACTACTAGATATAGAAAAAACTCCAGTTATGGAGCGTTAATATAGTGAAACAATCGAATGAGCTTTTAGGCTAGGGTTATTGAAGACTTTTCACGTGTTTTCCCAAGTTGGTAATTATTTTATGGTCATTTTGAGGCCCTCATTTTCTACTTCTTTTTTAATTGATTCAATTATCAATTTACTATTTGAAGGTGTTTTAGGAATCACAGTAATTTCTGGATCTCCAAACCTCTCCTTAATAAATTTTTCTTGGTCTTTACCGTAAGCGGATATCGTATATGTTTTACCTGAATAACCATTCAGCTTAAGAATACCTAAGATATCACCTCCAGTTGCAACTGGAAAAATTGGAGTATCAAATTGAGGAGAAAGATCGTGATCTATAAATGCAGCTGTAACTTCACTTGCCTGTCCACTATTAACTAAAACCTGAAACTCTTTGTTGTTCTTAATAAACATTACTTTATTCAAATCCACACCATCAATTTCTAAATTTGTTTTAAAAAGAAACATAGTATCTGAATCATTTTCAACAATAATTACCATGTGAAGAGTTTTAAAAGTATAAATACAATATAGAAAATTTTCTGAAGTAAGTAAATATCTTATAGAAAATGGAAAAGCCAATGATTTGTGAATCATCGGCTTTAAAATACTTTTTAAGAGTAACCAAAAACTCACAAGTATCATGAACTTTTGTTTACTCTGGAGGAAAGTTACTCTTTCGAGCACTTTTCCTCCAGCGTCCAGATTGACCACCTAAGGTCAACCAGGAATATAACCTAACAAACAAGAACGATATCTGGGCTGGCGTATACCGCTACGTCAGCCTGTGCCAGGGTATTACCGCTAGCCGAGAGCCTCCCTATAATGGGGTAGCCCTAACCGGGAAAATCTAGCTGGCTGCTGTTGCTTCCGGGGCAAACATCGCATCGTGCATAAACATGTTACTGATCGTTTGTGCGACGGCATACTGATCCTCGGTCAACATCCCTTGCACCAAAGCGCAGGTGTTTTGATCCAGCCCGAAATTACCAGCATTAGCAGCCCAGACTTCAATGTCACCACCAGCAACGTTTGCAGAGCTGGAATTGTTCACCACCACCACGCAGTTGGCCTTGGTGGCAGTATTCGACGTTACCGCAATGACGACGAAACCGCTGGCATCGTATCCACCATCAGACTTTTTGAGTCCTTCGGGCAGAAGTTGATACTGGATTTTTTCATCACGGGTGATAACGATGACCTTGTGGTCACCAACGAACACAACGGAGACGACGGATTCGGGGTAAGTGAAAGTTTGGCTCGCGTTCGGAGCCGTAACAGTCAAAACCTTAAAATTGTCGCCAGACGAAGTGAACTTCCAATGCAGTTCGCCATCGGTCACGTCAGTATTGATGGCGCTGTTGATGGGGTTGAGCGTGGACGCAATTGCGGCGGCATTCGCACCCCAGGGGTGTGTATCAGCGGCGAATGCGACGACAAAAGTGCTGATAATTGTGAGGGCCATCAGCAACAGGCCAATCTTACGGAACGTCTTCATGATACTAGAGACTCCTTGAAACAATTGGGTAGAAGTTATACCGCACTCATTGGGTTGAGCGTTTTATCGGTAAGAAACCGGCTTTTATGTGCCGTCCACGATTAATACCTATACAAATAAACTCAATTTAGAGTTTATAAACACGTGTCATGGGTAAAAATCGCGAACGGCTGTAAAAGCGTTCTATATTATTTCAAAGAATCTTGTTCTTATAGTTTGTTAGGTTTTTAAGGTTAATCGAGTTATTGCTAACATCGATGAATTGGGTATATTCAAGTATTTCTACATTGAAAATACTAGAATAATTATATACTAAAATAGACGAGTTGTCAAGTATTGGCGACAGTGGCTTAATACTGTAAACGTTGAGCAGGGAGTGGTTATTTGAAGTGTTGTTTCTACTATATCTTAAAAGTTGTTGAACTGTACTGAATACAAATTTTATATATTCAATACGGTTCACCGAGTGTATATTTACATCCTATCCTTTCCCACAAGGGAACCGTTAAATCTAGATCAAGGTTTTATCCTGATGGTGTGAGCCGCCCAGTAGTCTCACTTAAATGCAAAACAGTCTGAAACTCACTTGTCGCTATAACAAACTTACCTTCGGCAGGGATAACAACTGGTGGTGAGCTAACATCACTTGCAGTCATATATTGAACATCAGCACCACGAAGATCAAACCATGTACCGTAGAACTGCCCTTCGCTTCCGATGGTGTTCACGAATACATTGTTTTCGTCTGCATAAAAGCAAGAGGCTGCGGAGAAAATGTTCTTTTCCTCGTCAGCCAAGCTTGGGCAAAGCCATCCATGTTCAGTACGCAGTTCGATCTCATCACCTGCGTAAATTTTGGTGATGGAGTCGATCACTCCTTCTTTACGAGTCCATCCACCTTCGGCAGTTTCATTCTGCTCAAAATAGTAATACTTTCCCCAAATTTCGTCTGCGAGGAAAACATTACCTTCTGATGTGATTGTAACACCAAAAGAGCCATTGGAAGAGGCATAGAACTGAGAGAGGATGTACGTTCCATTGTTGCTGACAACGTCAGGTTGGAAGATTCCAACAAGGTTTGTTCGCATATTGGTAGTAGCCTCTGGTAGTAGTTCAAGACCCATCACCACTGTGGTAGGATTCACCCAATAGCAGGCGCTGATGATCGGTTCATTACCATTGTTGTCGTGCATCACGATCTTTGGGCATAGATGCAAATCTTCACCGGCTGATACCGGAATTGTCGCCAACATAATGGCGGCTAACACGATAGCGAACACAGACTTCAAGTACTTCATGATCGAACTCCTAGGTTCTCATATAACGATTATAGGATAGCAAGACGCCATACCTACGCAATAGTTATAAAACTACTATGTAGGTATGACGCTTACTTTAAATATACACTCGGTTTTTAAGGTTCTTTCTAAGAGATTTCTCTCTTAAGATTTTAAATTGGGTTCACTTAGCTTTTTAGGGCATAAGATGAACTGTACTATCTACAAAATTTCTTTTATTACGAAGTAACAAGCTTTGCTTATAGACACTACGGTTCACCGAGTGTATATTTCTTCTTTCTTAATTAACTCTGTGAGTTACCGTGCCATATGGCTTGACTATTTGAAATTATTTGAATTAGGTGACAGTTTCACTTAACGTAATCAAATAATTCTCCTTGTCTTTCTGAGGTACAAGATTATTGATCCAATTTTGGTCCTTGAAACTGAACTCACCATCATCTTTGCGCCATGCAGCGATGGCTTGATCATCCCAATATTCATCGGCTATTCCTGAACGCTCAATGTACACATAAAACAATTTATCTGTAACAGTGAAGTTCATGGAAATGCCAAACTTAAGGGAGAAACAACCAACTACATTGATTTCAACATCATGATATGTGAACACATCACAGACCTTGGAATCAAAGTTGAGTTTTTTCATTGTTTCTGGGGGCAAAATCAGCCAACCGTTACGTGATCCTTCTTCTTGAGACTCAATGAAGAAATATTGTCCAACGTCTTTCGTTGAGAACAATACTCCTTTAGCGTCATTATCAAAGAAGTCTACAGCAATGGGGTGACCGGAAGCTACATAGTAGGATACATTCCAGTCTTTATTATGATGGAATATACCCACTGCATTTTGATCACCATCTTTAAACCATGCAATGTAATTATCCCAATCGTAACGCAGGCAAGCAACAGTTTCGATAGATTTGCCACTGATTTTAAAGTCAGCGCATTCGATCTTTCCAGCCGCCATTGTGGTTGATGGGAGGATTCCCAAAACAAAAAACGATAAAACTACAATTAACAGTAATCTGAACTTCATGCTCGATACTCCTTATACCATTGGGACTCTTGAATAGATTCTTAGAAAGACAGCATGACAAGAGCGGGTGCTTTCGTCCGTGTAATTCCCATTCAATAGTTATAAAACTACTCAATGGGAACTACACTTTGCTGTTTAATATACACTCGGTTTTTAAGGTTAATCAGGAAAGTAAACTTTCACTGAATTAAATTGGCATTTCTAAGTATCTCTACATTAAAAATACTAATATAAGTATATACTAAGAAGACAGTGTTGTCAAGTTGTGGCGACAGCGTATTTATTTACTGGTAGGAGGATTGATAGGGAGCGTAGGGTCCACTTCATTCTCAAAAGTGACATCTGGACCAGCTCTAAGATACTTCATTATTCTCTTAAGTCCTATAAAGCCAAACCCAAGGATTGCAGAGGCTACTAAAAGTACTAAAACGATGCTTTTTACGATAGAAAGTGTTCTAGCAGTAGTATATTCTGATGTTATAGGGAGTACTTCTAGGCTATTATTGAAAGCAAAGTTTTTCCTTACTGTTACTAAAAAGGAACTATCTACATTTACAGACTGTGCAGTGCCATAAATTTCAGTAACTCCCTCAGAAGTAGGAGTAATTGTGATAGGAATAGTGTAGGTTTCTCCTTGTTTTATGCTTAAAGTCTTAGTTTTATCCTTGTCATTAAGGAGTTTGCTTGTCCCGCTTAGCGTCCAGTCGATTCTGACCCTATCAGAATTGATATTTGACTTCAAAATCATGTTAAAAGTGATGTTTTTAGAGTCTGGATCCTGTGTTTCTTGCTTAAATTCGGCTCTCAGACCATCAAAATCCTTAATTTCGGCTGGTTTGTCCGCACTAGCAGCTTCCTGGGCATAAATTGGGCTAAAACCTATTACAGAGCTAAATATAGCTAATATAGCAAATGTTACTGTAATTGATACGTGTTTTCTCATAATTTGTGCTTGAAAATAAACAAGAATCTCTTTAGTATAACTTTAGAATACATTGATGTCTAATTCAAATAAGAAGGTTATTCAATTCGTTCATTCTTTCATTTCTTAATTTTTTCATTGTAATAATGCTCCATAAAGTTATTGATTTTACACAAACGATTTTAGGCACAGTTGCGCTAACTGGAATAATTGCATTCTCAGTAATTACAGTAAATGCATTAAATCCTTCAATTAGAACATCATCACCAGATGATGCAAAAGTTGCAGGTCTTTCTACATTACCAAGAGATACAAACGCTCTTCCAATACAAATAACGGACACTTCTAAAGATTTTAATCTTAAAGGTAATCTTTATTATGTCTCTGGTAATAAATCGACATTTAAGTTAGAAGTTCAAGATTTAACTCAAATACAAGAACTAGAATTTATTAATGTAGAAAATCTAAACCATTTTAAAGCTGGGTTTAAAATCTCAATGTTTATGCAACAAAATATAGTTGAAGAATTGAAAGTAGAATTAGTAGACAACATCGATTATTACGAGCTTAAACAATCTCCAAAAGCTATAGAACTTAATCCTATAGAACAAAAAGCTTTAAAGTTAAAACTAACACCATTAGTAAATATTAATTTCCCTTTCGAATTGGATTTCGAGATAACTCAATAATGTGATAAAATCCCGACATTACATCTTAATAACCCCTCATGAAGTCTTTTCTAAAAAAAGTTGGAAAAATAGCATTAGTGTTTTTCATCTTAGTTTTAATTGGTATCGCTGTAGCTTTTGGAATTGCATATTTCCTAAAGAATAGAGAATTAAATAATATTTACTCTGAATACAATCAAGCAACACAAAACTTAAATCAAAGTGATAAACAAAACCAAATTACAATTGGAAGTCTTCAAGATAGTTACAAAGAATTAAATACAAAAATTACTAATCTTACGCAAGAGAACGACGACCTAAAAAAGCAATTATTACAAGAGGGTTACGGTGCAGTTAAAGGAACAATCTTGCCATTCTTGGTAGGAGATTCTACTATAGGTCAGTACCAATTAGTTTGTGCACAAAGCGTTTCAAACGGGAATTTATATTTCTGTTTAACTGTTTCTGCGCTATCACCAAAGTACACTTTGGCTTTACCGGAAGGAAAATATACTATTATTGCTAAGATTCAAACTGCTGATGGTAAAACTACAGTTCAAAACTATCAAGCAACATACTCAGAGTACATTCAATGTGTTGTAAATGGGTCAGTAGATAAATGTGATAAAACAAAATTAACAAAACCATTACAGGTTGATGTTAAAGCTGGAAAGACTTTAGAAGATATCAATCCAACAGATTGGGTTACAACTAAAATAACACCATAATTATTGACTTTACCACCGCTTGTTAACTCGTAGCCCTCTCATAGTAGAGGGTTACTGTTCTCTTTGGAGGAGCAGTCAAACAAAAATCCGAAGCACGAATTAAGAAATCCAAAATTGTGACATCTTCGAGCTTCTTCATTCGAATTTCGTGCTTATATAAAACCGCTACTCAATGGAGTAATGTAAACCACAAGTGGCTGACTGCCACAAAAGTATTTGCGGTGGGCTCTGCCAACCAAAATCTAATGCTCGCGCAGCTCGCTAAGATTTAAGGCTGTAAGGTCTGCATTGTCCTATAAAATTTTTCATAATTTTTATCGATATTTTTAAAAATTTAATGATAATATTAATAAATAAATTATCTTAAAGAAAGTGTGTATAAACGCTTTACTTTAGTCTGTGAATTTGTTAATATTCTTCCACATTTGGACTTTGAGAACCTCTAATGAGCCTAAAATCAATTAAAACGATCGATCTAAACCAATAATTTATTAAGTGCATTACACCCCCTAAGAGGAATGGTGGTCTGTGCGCTATTTTTTTGTCTTTAAAACTTCTACAATATGGCCAAAACAAAAAAAGCAAACTCATCTAGCAGAATCGTACTAACGAAGAATCCAATAAGTCATTTAGACATGGACTTCTTAGATGCTCAAAAGAAATTCTTTAGACAGTTTATGGAAGCTGGATTTGAAGAATTATTCGATGAGATTAATCCAATTAAAGACTACACTGGTACATCTTGGGAATTAACTTTCGAAGATATTAGCTGGGGAGAAAACAAGCTTACTTTTAGAGAAGCACAAACAATCGGTCAAACATACGATGCTCCAGTTTATGTAAACGTGAAGTTAGTTAATAAGAAAACAGGAGAAATTAAAAAACAAAAGATCTTTTTAACAGATATGCCTTTAATGAGCGATAGAGCTTCATTTATGGTTAATGGTAATGAGAGAGTTGTTGTTTTCCAAATCTTAAGATCAGAAGGTGTTCTATTCTCAGAGAGCAAAGCTTCTACTACAAAAAAGAAGTTATATTCAGTTAAATTAATGCCTCATAGAGGAAACTGGTACGAATTCGAAGTTAATAAATATGGAGTAATGTCTATTAAGTTACTTCAAAAAAGACCAAGAATTCTATTAACAACTTTAATGAGAGCAATTGGTTATTCATCAGACTCAGAAATTAAAAAAGCATTCGGAGCAGTTGATGATGGAGAATTTAGTTACATTGATGCAACTTTAAAGAAAGATCCAACAAAAAACACAGAAGAAGCTTTAATTGATATCTACAGAAAATTAAGACCAGAAGATGCAGTTTCTTTAGAGAACGCAAAAGCATTAATTGAAAATATCTTCTTTAATAAGAGAAGATTCTACTTAGGAAAAATTGGTAGATATAAAGTAAACAACAAATTAAAAATTAAAGAAGACATTACT
>JBDSRX010000041.1:0-26970 GCA_039929105.1 Candidatus Dojkabacteria bacterium | reverse complement strand
GTTTGTCCTTGAATGCTAAATCAAGGATAGTTGCGATAGATCTTGGTGCATCTTCAAGAACATTAACTGTTCCTCCCATAGCTTGATCAAGAATACCTAAGATCATAGCAACGCTAGTCTTTGTATCAGGCATTTCGGATAGATCAACTACTTGAGCTTGAGTTAATACTGCGTTCTCTAAGTAACCAGTAACTATTGATAACTTATTTTCTTTCTCTTTTGTCTTAGCAGTTTCAATAAACTTTTTTAAGCTTTTAGCTGCGTTTATATAATCTTCTCCTAAGAAAAGAATAGAGTATTCGCCATCGTTTGCATCGATTCCTTCAATTCCTGCATCTTTTAAT
Source organism: Candidatus Dojkabacteria bacterium (assembly GCA_039929105.1). GTDB lineage: Bacteria > Patescibacteriota > Dojkabacteria > J137 > J137 > JBDSRX01. Next base: position 26,626 of record JBDSRX010000041.1, on the reverse strand, counting down.
GCAATCTTGAAAAGAGTGTTCTTTACAATATTGAATGTTGCTCCAAGATCGTAAATCTCTTTTCTAAACTCGTTAACTTCGTTAGGAGTTAATTTGTTTGGTTTAAGAACTATAAAACCCTTAGCCTCTTTGATTTTAGTCTCATATTCTTTGACTAACTTCTTTTTATCGTTCTTTGATTTAGCCATTTTAAATAATTTAAGATTTAGAAATTTCAATTAAAAAGACACTTCGAGAGTGCCTTCTAGTTCTTAGTTTTTAGTTGCTAGTTTTTAGAAGAATATTCCCTAAAAACTAAAAACTGAAAACTACAAACTGTCTGACGTCTCGGCTGGATTTATACTTTCGCTACCTGCTGTCTCCGACTATTAAATTTTAACTTACATTTGTTTCATTATATCACTAACATCTAGTTTTATGCTAGATCCCATTGTAGGTTTTATTGTTACCTGTTTAAATGGAGTAGATGATAATCTTTTTGTCTCTGAATGAACTGCTTTTAGTAAAGATAATACATTCTCTTGAATCTTTCCTGCTTCCATATTCACTTTAGCTACCTTCATTCTTACTAAACCTTGTTCTGGAATAGACTTAAAGTTTAATCTTCCTGCTTTAAAACTTTCTACGCTCTTAGCAATATCTGTAGTAATTGTTCCATTCTTAGGGTTTGGCATTAAACCTTTTGGTCCTAATACTTTTCCTAATCTTGCCATCTTTGCCATAGATGTTGGTGTAGCGATTACAATATCAAAATCAACTGTTCCTTTCATTACTTTCTCTACTAGTTCGTCTAATCCAGCTTCAACAGCACCCGCTGCTAATGCATCTTTTACGTATCCTTCCTCACAGAAAACAATAACTTTCTTATCTTCACCTAAAGAATTAGGTAAATTAAAGCTTCCTCTAATAGTTTCTTTCTTTTGTTTGTCTTTTAGATTTAGAACAATATCTATATCTACAGAACCTACAAATTTTGAAGTAGAAACTTCTGGAAGTAGTTTAATTGCTTCTTCTAATGTCTTAACTTCTGTAATTTTTTTAACTTCTTTCTTCATGATTATTTGAACTAAATATTTATATTAATCTATAACTTCAACTCCTAAGCTCTTAGCGACTCCAGCTACTATATTAATAGCAGAAGCTAATTTCTTAGTATTAAAATCAACCATTTTCTTTTCAGCAATTTCTTTTAAATCAGCTTTCTTAACTTTTCCAATCTTATCTTTATTAGGTGTTCCGGATCCTTTTTGTACTTTCATTTTCTTCATAACCATTCCAGCTACAGTAGGTTGTTTTAGAACCATTTTGTATGTTCTATCTTTAAAGATAGTAATGATTACAGGGATCTTATCTTCTCCCATTCCAGATGTTTTATCGTTAAATTCTTTACAAACTACAGGAATTGGTAATCCAGCTTGACCTAGAATAGGTCCGATTGGTGGAGCGGGATTTGCTTTTCCAGCTTGAATTTCTAATTTAATGATGTTTGTTATTTCTTTTGCCATATTTGTTAGTTTAAATTATTAATTTGATTCAGAAAGCTTCTCAGCTTGCAAAAAATCTATATTATCTACTGGTGTATCTCTATTGAATAAAGATAGCATAACTTTTAATTGACCTTTAACTTCATTCACTGCAACAACAGTTCCTACAAACTCTTTCCATGGGCCATCTGTTATTCTTACAACATTTCCAATATCAAATTTAGATTTGTATGAAGGTTCTGGTTTTACTTGTGTGAAGTTTAAGTCTTTTTCGTTTAATGGAGTAGGGTATTTTGATTTAGCAGTCATGCCTAAGAATCCTTTTACGCCTTCTGTATTTCTGATTAATTGAATAGTATCCTCATTAGCTTCCATCTTAACAAAGATGTAACCTTGATAGATTCTATCTTGAATTGTCTTTTTCTTTCCTCTTTGAATAATAATCTTCTCTTGCATTGGAACAACTACATCTCCAATAACTTCTTCCATTCCATTTGCTTTTACTCTTTGCTTAATTAGTTTAGCAGTAGAGTTCTCTTTACCTGAAGAAGCAGAAACTATAAACCATTTTAATTTACTTGGTTTTTCTGTCTCTGTTACTTCTGTTGTTGTCTCAGTTTGTGTTTCTTCCATTTTTATATCGAAAAACTATTTATTCTAAATCGAAAATAATAAACTTCTAACACTTAAGAATAATGTATCTACTCCTAAGATAAATAATGTTCCTATTACTAGAAATCCTAAAACTAATAAAGTGTAAGACAAAGTCTTTCTTTTAGATAAGTACTGTGTCTTTTTCAACTCACTGTAGGTTCCTACAAAAAAGTCTTTTATTTGTTTTGGTATTCCTAATATTTTCTTTATCATATTTGTTTTATAGTACACGAGTGCTCAGGCTCGAACTGAGAGTTCAGGTTTTGGAGACCTGTGGTTTACCAATTAACCGACACTCGCATATTAATTGAATATCGGTTTATTTTACTAAAAAAAGCTCTTAGTTTCAATCCAGTCTTTGATTTCCTGAGTCCGTATTTACTTTTTAATAATCAGATCCCGATATCGTTACCTCATCGGGATAACATAATTCTAAAATTCGCCAAGGCTCATTAAGAATTATAGTTACTTCACTTTCTTTGTTAATTTGAACTCAACGTGCTTTTTAAGTTTCTTGCTGTACTTCATAACTTTAGTATCTGTTAACTTTTCTACAGCAGGTTTTGATAACCTTATTGTGTAATGTTCTCCAGTTTCTGAATTATAAAATCTGAATACTCCTTGTTTTTTCTTTTTTGATGATGCCATAAGATATTTAACCTAAAATTTGGTGTTAAGAATTATAAACTGTAGGACGTGTAATTGCAATCAGATTCTGCTTGATTCGTAGCTAAAACCTTTTATGTCCAAATCTACATCTCTTCGTTCAGATTCTCTGAACTCATCGTGTATCTTTGGACAATCAGATTCTCAGCATTTCCTAAATGAGATCCTTCGTTTCACTCAGGATAAGTATCTTTCAATCTTCGCTTAGATATTGCATATCTAGCTCAGATGAAATCTATTTACTTCGTAATCTCAATCTTCTTATTACTATCAACCGTAGTTACATCTGCAACGTTCCCCTTAATAACAAGAGAGATTCTACCATCTTTATCTGTCCTTAGTGTATTAGAATGCTCTTTTTCTAGATTATCTAATACATCTTGGGTAGGGTGACCATAAGTATTAGTAGCACCAACGCTAATAAAAGAGTATTCAGGCTTAACTTTGTCTAAGAAATCAAGGTTAGAAGAGAATCTGCTTCCATGATGGCTTACCTTTAAGAAGTCTACATCAGTATTAGCAAGATCTGCTAAAGCTACAGATTCATATTCAGTAGGTAGGTCTCCTAAGGAAAGAATTTTATAACCATTATAGCTAATCATCAAACTCGTAGAAATATCATTAGAGTTATCAAAAGAATACGTTTTAGTATAGTCTTGTGGCCATATTACATCAAAGGAAATGCCATCTAATGTAAAGTCATTTGTCATATCAATTGAGTAATTCCTTGTGTTCGTTTCTTGTATTTTAGTCTTAATATCTTCTATAAGATCATTAGTCTTCATATTCTTATTGAAGAATAGAGCATTTACCCTATAAGTCTCTAAGATATCATCAAATCCTCCTATGTGGTCTGCATCTGGATGAGTGAGGATCACAAAATCTAAGTAAGTTCTTCCAAAAGGAAGCTCTTGAGATAATTCGCTCAAAACTCTCATGTCTCTTCCAGTATCTATTAAACCATAGTGATTGTTCGGAGTTTTAATCAATATGGAGTCACCTTGCCCGATATTTAATACATCCATTTCAAAACTTCCCTTACTATTCTCATAGTTAAAGACATTAGTCCAAACTAAAATATTAGAAAGAATTAAGATCATTGGTATAAAGATATATTTAGTCATTAGTAGTATTTCTTATAAAAAGTCTTAAAGTCGCTATAAATAAATATACTTACAAAAAATAAAATCATTCCTAAGATTACAGCATTGTTGGAAGTATTTGCAAAAGGTAGCGAAGCAAAGTACTTAATAATCTCAGTTATAACATTAAGAAAGATCTCCGAGATTTTGAATAGGACCTTACTAATCTCAGCGATATTAATCAGACCAAAGGCTTCAGCTATAAATCCTAGCAACATTATTAATGGAACAAACGGAAGTACCAAAATATTTACTAAAGGAGCAACTATAGATAATGTTCCAAAAGTATTCAAAGTGAAGGGTAGAGTTCCCACAATGGCTGCTATAGATGCACTCAGAACTTCGCTAATAGATTGGGGCAATTTAATCTTTTTAAAGAACTTACTAAAACTTCCAGATAAGAAAAACAATCCTAGCAAGCTTCCAAAGCTTAATTGTAGGCTTACATTAGTCCAAGCTAGTGGGTAATCAAGTAGAAATAACATTAAAGTTATAGAGACTAAGTATAGGAAGTTTACTTTCCTGCCAACTAAATTAGCCCAAATATATATAAGTAACATTATAGTCGCTCTTACAGCAGTAACATTGTTAACCCCAACTAATAAAAGAAAGCCAACTATTGAAGGTATAGAAGCATAAAGTAGTTTTCGTCTTCCGAAAATAGGAGCTAAGGTCAAAAGAAAAACTAAAATGATAGTAAAGTTAAATCCTGAGACGCTCAAAATATGAGAGGTGCCAGTAGACCTAAACTGTTCTTTAACATCATCAGGTATCTGTGAAGTATCTCCAAATAAAATTCCATTAAATAAAGATGAATAAGGAATTGAAATATTCATATTTGCAAGAGCAACTAATCTTTCTTTTAAATCTCTTAGCGGCGTAAAAACATTATTTTCTTTAGTTTCTAAACTAATATTGCCCTTAAATTCATATAAGATTTTGTTACTCTTTAAGTATGCAGGGTAGTCGAAATCATCAAAGCTCTTAGGCGGGCTTAACTGTCCATCAAGATTAACTCGGTCATAAACATCTATTTTGCTATACAAATTTACATCAGCAAGAGCCTTACCTTCAAGGCCGTCAATTTTTAAAGTTAAAGTCTTATTTATTTCACCTTTATTTAGAGCTACAACACTCCCAAAAGAATCAAAAGAACTTTGTGTGACATTATGCTGCTCCGAATTTATTCGAGCATTCCAGCTCGAAAAGAAAAGAACTCCTAAAAACAAAGAGAAGTAAAATAGTAATTTCATCTTCTTAGGTGGAAGAGCAACAATTAAGATCATTACCAATACAATCAAACTACCTGAAGAACTTAGGAGAATTCCAAGAACTAATCCTAAACTAACCTGAAAGAGTTTTATGCGTTCGAAGTTATATTTAAATAGTCTAAGCCTATCTATCTTGCTTCCAATGTATTTTAAAAAGACCGACTTCATTTCACATCTATCAAATCTTTTATCTCATCAAATTTTGCATCCCCAATCCCACTTACATCTTTTAAATCTTCAATAGATTCGTAAGGTCGAGCAGCTATTATTTTGTCTGCTGTAGATGGTCCTACACCAGGTAATGCATCAAGTGCATCTTTACTAGCAGTATTTATATTGACTTTACCACCTATAACACTCGAATCTGTTTGTGCACCCGCGACGTTGCTCACACCTCGTTCTGCGATTGAAGGTATGTAAATGTGCTGTTCGTCTTTAAGCTTTTCAGAAAGGTTTACATTCTTTGCTATATAGTCTAAGTCGGCATCAGTAGAGAAGCCACCTGCCTTATTTATTAGATCTGAAACTCTTGAGTTATCTTCAACTTCGTATACACCAGGAGAGTTAATCTGCCCAGATACATATGCTATGCTCTTAAAAATGTAGTTTTCATCCGGCTCTTTCCTTAAGAAAACCAAGTTACCTTGACCATCAAAATTATCTTTAAATGTTATTCCTAATCCTATTAACAATGTTACTAAGATAGTAAGTAGAAAAAGATAGAAAATTACCTTGAGAATCTTTTTGATTCCTTTCATATTATCTTGTGTAAATAGTTATGCTTTGAAATGTAATTTGCTCAACAGGAGTAGGAGCGTTTAACGTAGCGTCGTTTACTGACACGCTATTTATAGCATCAATTACCTGTTTCCCGGTAGTAATTTCTCCAATAATTGTGTATTGCCCATCTAGTGAACCCAATCGAGTGTCATCAGAATTAGCAGTTATTATAAAAAATTGAGAGCTATTTGTATTTGGACCACCATTTGCCATGGCAACTGAGTATTGTTTAAACTTTGTAGTTTCTAATCCGCTTGTAGAACTAAATCCAATAGTGGTTAATCTACTTCTTTGTTCCTTAGATAAATCTATAGCGTCCCAATTAGACTCATCTTCAATTAAATATCCAGTCCTTCCCTTACCATCATCAGTTAGATCTGAGTTTAAAGTATTTCTATCTCCTCCTTGAATAAGTAGGTTAGGAACAATTCTATGGAATTTAGTATCTGTGTAGAATCCATTCTTAGCTAGGTATATAAAGTTATTTACATTTTGGGGAGCTTTACTTGCATACAAGTTAATAGTAAATGTTCCTTTGCTTGTCGCAACATCTGCGTAGTAGTCTAATCCACTGTTAATTGTAAGTTCAGGTCTAGATGCAAATTTTTGACTTTGGAAGAGTAGTCCTATATTTCCAGATTGAACTACGGGAGCAAGTATGTTTGCAGAACCAGCTACAAGAACACCGAAGAATATTAAAATTCCTATTAAATAAAGCCAGATTTGGTTTTCCTCTTTGAACATTTAGATAAACGATTCAGTAAATTACTTACTAAATTTAGTTTGCCTTATATGCTCAAAAATTACAATAGCTGTAGCAACACTCATATTTAGTGAGTTTATCTTACCAAACTGTGGAATCTCTGCAATAATATTGCACTCTTTTCTTACAGGTTCGCTTAGACTTTTATCTTCGCCACCAATAATAAAAAGACAATTATTAGAAAGATGAGATTCGTAAACATTCTGTCCTCCTCTTTCAATTCCAACAATATCGAAAGCTTCTTTTTTAAGTTCTTTTATAGTTTGGAATATAGGGTATTTAATTACTGGAATGCTAAATAGAGCACCAGTAGAAGTCTTGGCTATAGTAGGAGTGATATTCAAATGGTTTGGTAATATAACTCCCGCAAAACCTGCAATCTCTGCTGTCCTAATAATAGCTCCAACATTTTGCTCGTATGTAGACTCACTAATATATACAAAAGATTTGTCCGGATTAGCAGCTAAAGCTTCTTTAAGTGTTGAAGCTCTGTAGTCTACTTCTAGAGCAATGTTTTGAGTTTCAAGTGAATTTGTAATTGAAGAGATATGCTTACCAGATGTTTTAACTATTTCAACTCCTTTGAGCCTAGCTAGCTCTAGAATATTAAAGATCTTTTCATCTTCTTTAATATTATCGTCAAGGTAAAGTTTAGAACACTTATAGGTGGAACTTAATGCTTCTGTAACAGTATTTCGTCCGTAAACAAGCATGAGTTTAAATACCTAAAATAGGGTAGATTATGCAGCTGCTTTAACTTCGGCCATTTTTCTAAGTTTCTTGTAAGTTTTCATTGAAACCTTAACTCTCTTAGTAGCTCCGTTTACTGTTAACTTAACTTTTCTTAAGTTAGGTTTCCAAGTTCTTTTTGTGTTTTGTGCTTTGAATTTCCAAACTCCTCCTCCTCCAGATGAACCTCTTCTATGTTTGTGGTTTCCTCCGAATGCTGTCTTTTTTCCTGTTAATTCATCAACTCTAGCCATATTTAATACTTTAATATTTTTATTACAATAAATGCAAGAGATTTTACGCAATTTCCACTAACTTTACAAGTGTAAAATATGATATACTTCGAAAAGCCGAAAAAGCTGACAACGATAGGCCGCCTTAGCTCAGTGGTAGAGCAATTGTTTTGTAAACAATGGGTCGAGGGTTCGAATCCCCCAGGCGGCTAATATTTGTTCTAAGAGCGGGAGATGGCGGAGTGGTCAATCGCAACCGACTGTAAATCGGTAAAATCGGAGGTTCAAATCCTTCTCTCCCGATTTAAGCATAAGTTATAAAGTTGAAATGTTGTAATGTTGAAAGGTTCTTGAAAAGTTGGAATTCTAACTTTTAAACTTTCCAACTTTGAAACATTTTAACTTTTTTTTATTGCCATGATAGCTCAGTTGGTAGAGCACATCCTTGGTAAGGGTGAGGTCCCGGGTTCGATCCCCGGTCATGGCTCCATCATTTACAAAGCTCGAATACCGAAATTCGAAATCCAAAATGAATCTCAAATAATAATTTAAAGGTCAAAGTGGCTTTGGATTTCTCCATTCGAATTTTGCAATTCATTTTAGTATTTTACTGAATTAGAATATTATTTATGCTATATTTAGTGTGTATTTAATTCATTTTCCATAGTAATTTTATGTCTAAGTTAGACAATTTCTTAAATAAATTTTCAGCCCAGATTGCAATAGACCTTGGTACTGCAAACATTAGAGTGTTAGTAAGCGGGGAGAAGGAGGTAATAAAAGAACCGGCGGTTGTAGCCATTAATAAGTCTACGAATAAAGTAATGGCTGTTGGTTTAGAGGCAAGGAAGATGATAGGTAGGACTCCTGGAAACATTGTTGCTATACAACCTCTTAAAGCTGGTGTAATTTCAGACTTCAACTCTTGTGAGGCAATTATAAGCTACTTTATTCATAAGGTAAGTAATAAGTTCAGCATCATTTCAAAAATAATAAAACCTACGGTTGTTATTGGTGTACCGTCCCTTATTACAGAGGTAGAAATTAAAGCTGTAATGGATTCAGCTAAACAAGCTGGAGCGGGTAGAGTTTATGTTGTAGAAGAGCCAATGGCCGCTGCCATAGGCGCAAATCTAAAGATTGATGAAGCAACTGCATCTATGGTTGTGGATATTGGAGGTGGTACTACAGATATCGCGATAATCTCAATGGGTGGGATTCTTGTAGACAATACTATTAAGGTTGGCGGAGACAATATGGATAGAGCAATAGTCGAATATATTAAGTCTAAATATAACCTACTCATACCATTGAAAATGGCAGAGGATGTAAAGGTCTCTAAAGGAGCTGCAATTATAAGTTCTTCTAAAGATAAGATAAATTTACGAGGCCAAGACTTATTAAGTGGCTTACCTAAAAGTTTAGATATTAGTATTGGGGAGTTAAGTGAAGCCATTATGCCCACGTTAGAAGAGATTGTAAAAGCTATAAAAGAGGCTATGGAGAAAGCCCCGTCCGAAATAGTATCCGATTTAATATTGAATGGAGTTTGTCTTACGGGTGGAGGAGCTATGATTCAAGGGTTGAGTAAGTACTTATCTGGAAAATTAAAGGTAAATGTAATTGTTCCAGAGGATCCAATTTTTTCTGTAATAAAAGGACTTAACAAATTAATTAAGAGAAAAGATTTACTAGATAAGATTCAAATTCAAGATTTTATATTGAGATAAATATAGCAAATTTAGCTATATTCGTAAATCTAACGTTTAGTAAATTATCGATTTAAACTAGTACTGTTATTTGTTGATCGATATTGAATATATTTTTTAGCTATGTTTTGGAATTATATTTCAGTAAAGATAATTCGGGATATAAATAGTATCGTGGATGTATCATTTATGGAATTTAAATATAAATCTAGATATAGCAAACTTAGCTATAAATGAACTCAAACCTCGTAACAAAAAAGAATATATTTTTAACTGGAGGAGCACTTTTTCTTTTTGGAATCTTTTCAATCTACTCTTTAGGTTTACAACTATCTGCCAAGAATTACCTTAGCAAATCGATAGACTTGAATCTAGGTGAGATTGATCTTCAACCAAAGAGAGGAAATTTCTACGATACGAATGGTATACAACTCACAGGAAGCCAGGAAGTCTATACTATAAAGATAAACAAGGTTAATATTAGCTCTGAACAAATAGCAAACTTAGCTATATTTATAAAAGATAATTCATTCGATTTTATATCAAACAAAGATGTACTAACTCAACTTAGTGATGAGACTGTTAATACTGTTTCAATAATCGATTTAACAGGAACTCAAGCTAAAACTTTTAAGGATGCTTATATAGATAATAGTTTTTATAATGTTTCATTCATAACAAGAAGATACTACAACTACCCATTCGAATACACTCATACTATTGGCTATGTAGGTAAGGCTACTGCAGAAGACTTACAGGCTGGCTATGCCAACAATGACTTCGTAGGTAACTACAAAATGGAATATCAGTATGAAGATATGCTTAAAGGAACTAAGGGTAAAAAGTACTATGTAGGAGATGTTGAGGTACAAGAGAATCCAGAACCCGGAGACGATATAAATTTAACAATAGATAATAGCTGGCAAACACTTCTGTATAGATTGCTTCAGAAGAATAGTGATATTAATAATGCTGCTGGAGGGGGAGGAGTTGTAATAGACAATTCTAATGGGGAACTAATTGCTTTAACTAGCTACCCAGGAATTAATACCAATGACCTATTACTTGGCTTAACTCAAGATGAATATAACGATTTACTTAATAATAGGAATGCTCCTCTTACAGATAAATCTATAGGAACCGCAGATGCACCAGGATCCATCTTTAAAATTATAAGTGCATACAGTTTATTAGAGAATAAGGTTGTAGATAAAGATAGCTCTTTCTACTCAAGCGGGTGCATGCCTTTGGGAGGAGGATATAACTTCTGTGAGTATGGAAAGTTAGTCTATGGGCAAATGAATATTGAGAGAGCATTATACAAGTCTAGTAATATGTTCTTCTGTAACTATACCCTTGGAGAATATCCAACTGATCATTTCGAAAATATGGTTAAGACAGCTAACATTTTTGGTCTAGGGAACCTTACAAACATAGATATAGTAGGAGAAACTAAAGGAAATATGGATTCTCCAAAATATAGAAAAGACTCTCTAGGTTTAAGTTGGTTTGATGGAGACACTTGTAACGCTGCAATTGGACAAGGTTCTGTTTTAGTAACACCTATTCAAATGGCGGTTATAGCTTCCATTATAGCTAATAACGGGAAAGTTTACCAACCGCATGTTCTCAAAAATGTACAAGATGTCTATAAAAATGTAGTGAAACAAACTGACCCTACGGTGGTAAAACAAATACCTATAAGCGATGAAACACTTAGACTAATAAATAGCGGAATGTCTCAGGTCGCTAATAATCCAGAGGGAACTGTATACTATTTCCTGAACGGCCTTCCCGGAAATATTAGAGCTAAAACAGGAACAGCCGAAGCTTATGAAAATGTAAATGGAGAACAAGTCTATAGAACTCATGGATGGATAGTTGGAACTTTTGATTATAATTCTAAAAGCTACTCCTATGCTTTCCATTTAAAGTTCGGTGGAGGTGGATTTTTAATAGGGAACTTGCTAAAGGAGTTTGTTCGCTGCGTCTATGCTAATAACGCACCTGGATGCGACAGTTAGTATGGAAGATATTGATAGACTTAAAAAAATTATTTTAAACTTGAGATTTAAAAGTGATTTAAGTAATAGTAAATTATTAAATATCATAGCTAACTTTGCTAATCTAACAGATTCATATTATTCATCAATTAATGTAAACAGTATTGAAGATTTCGATACTTCAAGAGGTGATGACTACTTAAACTCTCTAAACCTCAGTTATAAATTTTTACTCGATGATGATTACCCAGAGAATCTCAAACTTATTAAAAATCCTCCAGCAATTTTATTCTATAGAGGAACTTGGAAGAAGGAGCTATTCTATAAAGCAATTTCAATAGTAGGGACTAGAACTCCTACAGAATCTGGAAAGAAAATCACTGCAAAATTATCTTCAGAACTGTCAAACAATGGATTTACAATTATTAGTGGAATGGCATTTGGAATAGATAGAGAAGCTCATCTAGGTGCACTAGAAGTTTCTGGAAATACGGTTGCTGTTTTAGCATCAAGTCCGAATGAACCAACTCCTATAAACAATGAGGATGTTTACAAAAGGATTCTTGACTCAGGGGGCATAGTTATTTCAGATGCAATTCCAAATCAAGAAGTAATGCCTTATTCTTTTGCTAACAGAAATAGAATAGTTGCTGCACTCTCTCAAGCAACATTGGTTGTGGAAGCAGGAGGCAAAAGTGGAGCATTAATAACTGCAGAGCTTGCAAGAAAATATGGTAAACATGTATTTGCTGTACCTGGAGATTTAAGTAATCCTGTAAGTAGCGGAACAAATACCTTAATAAAAAATGGTAAGGCTAGACTTGTTACATCTTTAGGTGATATTCTAAACGCAATGGATATGCCTAATAATAGTGGTATATTAGAGAGAGAAAATTTGCAAAACTTGACAGATAAGGAAATAAGAACTTACAATGCTTTGATTAATGCAATGTATGTAGAGGAAATAAATTCTATTATTAAAAGTGATATTTCTGATACTATAGGGACGTTAACAGCGCTGGAGTTGAAAGGGTATATATCCTTAACCACAGAGGGAAAATATAAAAGATTAGCTAACTTAAATTAATAAAATATGAACTTAGTTGTAGTAGAGTCACCATCAAAATCTAAGACAATAAAGAAATACCTAGGCAAGGAATATCATGTGATTGCCTCTAAGGGACACGTTGTAGATCTACCCAAATCAACCACTGGTATTGATGTTGAACACGGTTTTAAGGCAGAGTATGTAGTTACAAAAAAAGAAGCACTTGCAGATATTAAAAAAGCTTTTAAAGGTGCAGACAAATTAATAATTGCTTCCGACTTAGATAGAGAAGGAGAAGCAATTGGCTGGCATATTGCTAGAGAATTAGGAGTAATAGACGAGAAAGGAAAACACAAAGGAAAGAAACCAGTAGAAAGAATTGTATTCCACGAAATTACAAAAGACGCTATTCAAGATGCAATTTCTCATCCAAGAGACATTAATATGGATCTTGTTAACGCTCAACAAGCTAGAAGATTTCTAGATAGATTAGTAGGTTATAAACTTTCTCCATTACTTTGGAAGAAAATTACATTTGGCCTTTCTGCAGGAAGAGTTCAATCTGCTGCATTAAGATTAGTTGTAGAGAAGGAACAAGAAAGAAATGCATTTGATAAAGAGGAGTATTGGAGTGTAGAGGCATATGTAGATCACAAAGATACAAAACCAAAACATGTAGTAAATTACAAACTAACAGATAAAGATACAGAGGAAGAAGTTGTAAAACCGCCAGAGAATCTTATAAGGTTCGACTTATTTAAGATATCGAGCAAGAAACCAGAACTAAAGGTGAAGAAAGATGCAGTAACTGTAATCGATGCAGTTAAGGACGAAAAGTGGGTAATATCTAATATAGAACAGGCAAAATCTAAAAGAAATCCTAGACCTCCATTCATAACAAGTACATTACAACAAGCCGGTGTAAACGTTCTTGGTTATTCTTCTAAGAGAACAATGTCTATAGCTCAAAAACTTTACGAGGTAGGTTTTATTACATACATGAGAACAGACTCAGTAAGTATGTCAGCTCAAGCTGTAAACGAAGCTATAAAGTTTATCCAAACTAATATTGGAAAAGAATACTTACCAGAAACAGTAAATGCTTATGCCTCTAGTAACAAGTCAGCTCAAGAAGCTCACGAATGTATTAGACCAACTAGCTTCTTTAAGAAAGCTAGAGATTTAGGTTTAGAAGGAGAGCAAGCAGCACTTTACGATTTAATCTGGGCAAAAGCTATATCAAGCTTAATGGTTCCAGCAGAATTCTTAAGCCTTTCACTATTTGTGGAGATTGGAAAATACACATTCAAAGCAAACGGAAAAACAGTAATCTTCGATGGTTACTTGAAAGTTATGAAAGAAAAACTTAACGAAACTATCCTTCCAGAAATGAAAGTGGGCGATAAGTTAGGCCAAAAACAATTCGATGGAATTCAACATTACACTCAACCACCAGCTAGATATAGTGAAGCAAGTCTAATCAAAAAGCTTGAAGAGCTAGGTATTGGAAGACCATCTACATATGCGAGCATAATATCTACACTATTAGCTAGAAAGTATGCTGAGTCAGAGAACAAGTACTTAAAGCCTACAGATACAGGAACAGTTGTTAACAGTCTTTTAGTTAAATACTTTGAGTCTGTTGTTAACTACGGATTTACTGCAGGAATGGAAGATAACTTAGACAAAGTTGCAGAAGGAAAGTTAGATTGGGTAAAAATGCTAGGAGATTTCTATTTCCCTTTTGAAAAGGAAGTTGCAAAACAAGATAAGAAGATCCCAAGAAAAGAATTTACAGAGCTAGGAAAGAGCGAAGAAAAATGTCCTGAGTGCGGAAAACCAATGCTTATTAAACTAGGAAGATACGGAAAGTTCTTAAGTTGTTCAGACTATCCTAAATGTAAAGGAATGAAGAGCTTGGAAACAGAGGTAAATGGACAAGTTGTAAAAGAAATTGACTTTACTAGATACGAATTAGCTCCAAAAACAGATACTGGTGTAGACTACGTAATTAAAACTGGAAGATTTGGATCTTTCTGGGCTCACCCAGATTACCCTAAGGTTAAAGATGCACAACCTCTTACACCTAAGCGAGAGCTTCTTTTGGAAATGTATGGAGAAATTCCTCAAACAAAAGATAAGAGAGACTATCTTATTAAGAAAGGAAAATTCGGTTTCTTCTGGGCACATCCAGATTATCCAAAGGAGAAGGATATAATTAGAATTAAGAAGCCAAAGAAAGCAAAAGAAGAATAAAATGGCGGCAAAGCCGTTACCACCTATAACTATATCTCGAGCTTTCAATTAACAGAGTTGCTTTCCTTGCGAATTTTTGTCATTGCGAGCAAAGCGAAGCAATCCCGTAAGTTGAGCAACTACTAAAGTCACGGGATTGCCACGTCGCTAAAGCTCCTCGCAATGACAACATAATTTGCTAGTTTCATTATTGTTATGATATAGTATCTCGATGGAACAACACCAAGTTCTTTTCTTTGGAGCAATAAATTGGTGCCACTAAATTAAAAACAAGGAACTTATTTTATTTAAGTTATCCTTATTCATATGGATCAGAAAGAGAAGAGAGATCTCAAAGGCCATGATGATTACGAGAATCTACCATGGAAAGCATGGGGATCTTGGTTCAGTTGGGGTTCCCCAGTTGGACTATCTCTAGGGTGGGCATTATTTATAATCCCCCTAGGAGTATTCATCTACCTATTGCATCTATCGAACGTTATCAAATAACGTAGATAAAGAAAAACCTCCTAACGGAGGTTTTTCTTATTTGTAAGTCATTGCGACCCTGAGCTTGTCGAAGGGGAAGCAATCTCATCAGGTGAAATTGTTTTTACATATAGAATTAGACCATAAACCTTATGAGATTGCTTCGTCCTCATTTCATTCGTCCTCGCAATGACGTTGCAATATTTCATTTGCTGATTCATTGACACCTCTGATATAATTCAAGTATACCAACACACAGATGTTTTCCTTGGTTTAAATACCTAATCTGTGGAAGTGATTTTTGCCTAACGGCAAAAGAATTTTTTTTATTTGTTTGAATAGGATTTGCTTCGCAAATCATTCAGTTAAATAAGAATAAAATATTAATTTTTATATATAAAGGAATATGGCAGACGTAAAAATACCAAACGCACAAGACTTACTACAAGCAGGTGCACAGTTTGGACACCAAACAAAGAGATGGAACCCTAAAATGGGCAAATACATCTTTGGAGAAAAGAATCACATTCATATCATAGACGCAGACAAGACTATTAAAGGTCTTGAAGAAGCTGCAAAATTTCTTGAAGAAGCTGCATCTAAAGGAGGAATCCTTTTTGTAGGAAGCAAGAAACAAGCATCAGAGTTAGTTAAAGAAGAAGCTGTTAGAGTAGGAGCTTTCTTTATTAACAAAAGATGGGCAGGAGGATTATTCACAAACTTTTCAAAAATTAAATTAAGTTTAAATAAATTAAGAAGTTTAGAAAAAGGATTTGAAGAAGGAGTTAAAGATAGAACTAAGTACGAAGTAGCATTAATGAAAAAAGAATGGCAAAAGTTAAACAGATTATATTCAGGTATTAAAACATTAGAGACAAAACCAACAGCAATAGTTATTTTAGATACTAACTTTGAGAAATCAGCTGTAAAAGAAGCTAGAAAAGTTGGAGTTCCAGTAGTTGGAATTGTAGATACAAACTGCGATCCAGACATGGTAGATTATGTTATTCCAGCAAACGATGATGCAATTAAAGCTATTCTTTTAGTATTAAAAACATTAGGAGATGCAATATTAGTTGGAAACAAAGGAGCAGGAGTTAAACATGAACTTAAAGATTACTCTAAAGTAGAAGTTCAAATTATTAAAGCAAATAACGTAGAAGAGGAAGCTCATATTATTATTTCAGAAGAAGGAGAGGCTCCAGAATCTGTAACAATGCAACCAACTGTAAATAAGAGTATTACAGCAAAGCCATCTACAAAAACTAATAAAGGTATTCTAGAAAGAGTAAAAGAAGAAGCAGAAGAGAAAAAATCTCCTAAAAAAGAAAAAACAGTTTCTAAGAGTGTTGAAAAATCTGCTAAAGTAGAGAAGAAAGAAGTTAAAAAAACAGAAGCAAAGAAGCCAGTAGCTAAAAAAGAAGCTGCAGCAAAGGCTAAGAAAGATACAAAACAAAATAAATAATAATTGTTAATTAAAAGACAATGGCAAAGAAGACAGAGATCACATTAGATCAAATAAAAGAATTAAGACAAAGATCTGGAGTTGGAGTAAATGCAGTTAGAGAAGCATTAACAGCTTCAAATGGAGATATGGATTTGGCTGTAAAATACCTTAGAGAAAAAGGAATGGCTAAAGCTGAAAAGAGAAAGGGAAAAGTTGCCGAGAACGGAATTATAGGAACTTATGTTCACCCTAATAATAAAGTTGTAGTTGTTGTAGAAGTAGCTTGTGAGACAGACTTTGCTGCAAAAAGCGAAGAGTTTAGCAAGTTTGCTTCTGACGTAGCATTACATATTGCAGCTGTTAGTCCAAAATACATTACTATTAAATCAATCGATAAGAATACTTTAGCTGGAGAGTTAACGGCAGCAGAGCAAGGATTAGAAGATAAGCCAGAAAATATTAGAAAAACTATTATTGATGGTAAGTTAGAGAAATTCTATAGAGAGACTGTTTTATTAAAACAACTTTTATTCTCAGATGAAAGTAAAACTGTTGGAGATTACTTAAACGAAATGATCGCTAAGACAGGAGAAAAGATTGAGATTACTCAATTTCACAAACTTCAAGTTAGCGAAACTAATATTTCTGCAAACTTAGATGGAGAAGGTGAGGAAATCGTTGAAGGAGAGTAATCTGCGCTAAGCTTCGTAGATTAAAGAATAAATTTAAAAGACCCCGGTTTTACGGGGTCTTTTTTTATTACTATGTAGTAACACATTGCTTATTTTATTTCTTTATAGTTCTTTTCAACTCTTAGATTATAGATGAATTTAACACCTTCATAGAAGAGTAAGAATACTACTAATCCAAGATCGTCAATTAGACCAAGCGGACCAAGGAATAGCTCAGGAATAAAATCTATAGGGGAGAGTATATAGATTAAAGATAATATAAGAAACCAGTGTTGTTTTATAAATTTAGTCATAAGATCATTTTATCATCTATCATGTTTTCCCGTTGAGTTAAAGGTCAGGTTATATTATCATTACTAGATTAATTATTACCAATTGTTTATGCTTTTTGATGAAGCAAAATATAAAGCAGAATTAGCAGAAGTATCAAATAGATTTTCTGAAGAATTAAAAAAACTTAAAACTGGAAAAGCGGGAATGGATGCATTTAAGGGAATTGAGATAGATCAATATGGAACTATGTCTCCTTTGGAATATGCAGCAACAATTAGTTTCCCTCAACCTATAACAGCAAATATAAAACCATTTAGTAAAACAGATATTTCTAAAATTGCATCTGCAATTAGAAATGCTAACATGGGTGGATCTGTTGTAGAGCAATCCGAAATGGTGATAGTAAACTTTTTACCTTTAACACAAGAAGATAGAGATGCTACATCAAAAGAATTAAGCACAATATTAGAGGGATTTAGAGTTAGAGCTAGAAACGTAAGACAGGATTACATGCAGAAGGTCAAAGCATTGGACGGAGTATCTGAGGACGAACAAAAAGCAAGTGAAAAGAAGATTCAAGAACTCGTAGATGCAATCATAAAGTCGCTAGAAGAGTTAGCAGCAGATAAGAATAAAGAAATTAATCCAAATGCTAAGTAGTCTATTTTCATAACAAAATCATAAAATCTATATGGACCAACTAATCAATTTAATCATAACCTTATTAGCTTTTTTCGTACTTATAAGTTTACTCGTATTCGTACATGAGCTTGGTCATTTTCTTGCAGCAAAATACTTTAAAGTATATGTTCGAGAATTTGCCATAGGGTTCGGAAAGACTATCTGGTCTAAACAATGGAGAGGAACTAAGTATGCGTTGAGATTAGTGCCACTAGGTGGATTCGTTGAACTGGAAGGTGAAGTGTCGGCTAATGAAGGTCCAAACGCTTTTAGAAATAAGAGAGCTTATCAGAAAATTATTATCCTAATGGCTGGAGTATTTATGAATATTGTTTTTGCAACAATAGCATTCGCAATATTTCTACCAACTAACGGATATAAATTTAATCTTCCTGCAATTGCAGACTACTCATTTAGTAATACGAAAGCTGCATTAAAAGTATTTCCTGTAACTGTAATAACTGTAGATGATAAAGGTCAGTCAGTTGGTCAATTATCCTCTGGAGACACAATTATTGGAGTAGATGGAAAGAGGTTTCAATCTTATCCAGCATTCCAACAAGCTTTAAAAGATGTTCAAGAAAAGACAGTTAAGTTTGAATTTGTAGATCTAGATACTTTCGAAACAAGTGAAAGAGATATTAAAGTAGGAAAGGCAGATGATAAAGGTGCAATTCTAAATGTGAGTCTAAACTTCGATAGATCTCAACCTTATCCAATCTATTTACTTAGATTTAATGAGAATGTAACTTCTGCAGCAAGTCTAACTGGAGACACAAGCATTTATTTACTTAAGTCTTTAGGAGGTCTTTTAGGAAATGCATTCAAAACTGGAGATTATACAGAGGTTGCTCAAAGCGTAGGTGGTTTACCAAAGCTAGCAGATAATGTTGGTCAAGTTGTAGAATATAGAGCATACGAAATTCTAATTCCTTTAGCAGCATTAATTAGTATTTCTTTAGCAATATTCAATATTTTGCCTTTCCCAGCATTGGATGGAGGACAAGCAGCAGTTGTTCTATTTGAAACACTAACAAGAAGAAAGGTTTCGGATAGAGTCTTGGGTATTATTAATACAGTAGGATTCTTTACTTTAATTGGTTTAGCAATTGTTGTTAACTTTAAAGATGTAATTCAATTAGGGTGGCTTAATAGCATTGGAGATTTTTTCAAAAATATTCTAGGTAGATGATGACATTTCAGTTCTAATCTGCTAAAATCTTTGAGCTTATAAATATTTAATTAGAAATTTTAGTATGTCAGTAGTTGTACACGACGATATGTCAATTGATTTAGCTCTAAGATTACTTTGGAGAGAAGCAACACGAGAAGGTGTTTTAGAAAAGAGAGAGGAATTAAGATTCTTCGTTCCTAAGACAGCTAAGGTGCATGCTCAAAGAAAAGTTTTTGCTAAAATGAAGAAAAGACGAAGATCTGCAGCAAGAAGAAATAGAAATAAATAAGAAAATTTAATCCCGAGAAATCGGGATTTTTATTATCTTCAAGACGGCGGAGCCGTTACAGCCTTAAATCTTAAGCGAACTAGTGAGCTTTAGATTTTGTTTGGCAGAGCCCACCAGAATTTATAGTTTGTTATAAAGTAAACAGAGTTGCGTTGTCATTGCGAGGAATGAAATGACGAAGCAATCTCAAACGAAATTACTTTATGTCTTACTAAATCTAAAACTTTAATCCTTATGAGATTGCTTCCACTTCGTTTCACTCAGTGTCGCAATGACAAGTTGCATAATAGGACGTAGCACGGCCTGGATCAAATGCTGAGTCCACTTGTAAATCCAGCTCAAAGAGAACCTATCTGTATCTCTTCGTCCCGATTAACGGGACTCATCGTGCATCGAGGCCCCCTTAAAATTCTTGTTTTGTATTTTCCCCTTAATCATTTATAATCAGATTACTATCAAATTTGAACTCAAAACTACCCAATGGCAGAAGTCCTTTACAGAAAATACAGATCACGTTCTTTCTCCGAGATAATTGGTCAGAAAGAGATTGTTGAGACATTAAAAGAATCGGTTCTTCAAGACAGAATTTCTCACTCATATCTTTTTACTGGAGCAAGAGGAACGGGAAAGACATCTATTGCCAGAATTTATGCAAAAGCAATTAACTGTTTAAACTTCGAAAAGAATAATGATACTTGCAACGAATGTGTTAATTGTTTAGCAATTGCTTCTATGCAAACTACAGATATTGTAGAAATGGATGCAGCTTCAAATAGAGGTGTAGATGAAATTAGAGATTTAAAGGCTACAGTCGATTTTGTGCCTTCAATGTTAAAGAAGAAGGTTTATATAATAGACGAGGCACATATGCTTACTAAAGAGGCTTTCAACGCGCTTTTAAAGACATTAGAAGAGCCACCAGCACACATAGTTTTTATGTTTGCTACAACAGAGCCTCATAAGCTTCCAATTACTATACTTTCTAGAGTGCAGAGATATGATTTTGCATTAGGATCCTCTGATGAAGTTACTTCAAAGTTAAGGTTAATTTGCCAACAAGAGGGAGTTGGGATTGGAGATGACGTTTTAGAAGTTATTTACAAGAAATCTGGAGGAAGTTACAGAGATGCAGAATCTTTACTAGGAAAAGTTTTAGTAATGAGTAGAAATAATGCTGTAACTATGGAAAGTGTTTATAAAATTCTTGGATTAATATCCGATGAAGATATTACAAAACTAAAAGATGCGTTAATGGAAAAAGATTTAGCTGTTTCAATGGCGCTTGTTGATTCAATTTCTGCTAATGGAGGAGATTTAAACTTTTTAATAGACCAACTTTTAGATAAGTTAAGAGAGGAGCTTCTAAAGAATGCAGATAACAAAAGTTTATTACAAAGATTAATGCAGTTAACAGGTTTTTTAATTGTTTCTAAGAGAGAGATGAAAGAATTCCCTAATAAGAGGACTGTGTTTGAGATTGCCATCATTAGAATTTGTGGAAGCTTTACAAATGAATCTCAAAATTCGAATAAAGAAATCCAAAGGAATGAGGTTCATTCAAAACCAGTAACTAGCAACCAGCAACTAGTAACGGACAAGCAAGTGGAGTATGTAACTCAACCAGCAACAAGTAACCAGCAAAAAGCAACTATTGCTGATGTTAAGAGCCATCTGGTTGGTAGATCTGGAAGTATTTCTCAGAGATTTAAAGCTATTATAAATAGTTCTAATATAGTAATTGAAGGAACATCGGTTAGAATTACTACAAACTCTAAATTCAATATCGCTTTACTAAACAAGCCTGAGCATGTTAATTTTATACTAACTATAACTAAGGAAGTGGATGGTAGTTTGGAAAACGTAGAATTTATCTATGGACAAGTATCCGACCAACCAACTAAGACAGTTCATGAAGTTATGGCAGAAATTAAACAAGCTGAAGCAGCAGAGGAAGTTGATAATACAGATTTAATCGCAAATTTACTTTAATCAGACTACGCCAAAAGGCTTCGTCAAATAAAAATAATTAATTATTAAATAACAAATATGGGTCTTTTCGATACAGCAAAAATGATGCAAAAAGCAATGAAGGCAAGAAATTCTATGTCTTCAATTAAGGCAGTAGGTAAAGGAGGTTCTTTGGCAATTATTATAGATGGTCTTTATGCTACAAAAAAAGCAGAAGTTAGCAGACCAGAACTTAAAGCAGAGCTATCTACAGATGATGATAAGCTAGTTGAGAAAGTTGCTAGACTAATCGAGAAAAATGTAATGAAAGCAAACGAAGATGCAAGAAAGCAACTAGAGTCCGAATTGAGACAAAACACAAGCATGGACCAATTAAAGGATATGTTTTCCGAATAAGTATGGGACTACCAAAGCAAATATTAAATCTATCAGATAGCTTTGCCAGCCTTCCGGGTGTCGGTCCAAAGTTATCTAATAGACTTGCTTTGTACTTAACCGTAAATGCAAAACCTTTAGCTAAAAAGCTTTCTAATGCCATTGAAGATTCTCTTTCTTCTATTAAACAATGTAGAATTTGTGGCAATATTACAGATGAGGATGTCTGTGAAATTTGCTCAAATGATGCCCGAAATAAGTCAATTATCATGGTAGTAGAAGACTCTTTAGATTTATATAACTTCGAATCTTCAGGTAGCTTTGAAGGAGTTTATCATGTATTAGGAGGTTTAATCTCACCTGTAAATGGTATAGGAGTAAGCGATTTAAACATTTCGTCTTTAATTAGAAGAGCAGATGAAAGTGTAAAAGAAATTATTTTTTCTTTAAATCCAACTATTGAAGGAGATTCTACAAGCATGTATATTAAAAGTGAGATTTCCAAGATTAATCCAAGTGTTGAATTTAGCCAATTGGCGAAGGGAATATCATCCGGATCTGATATTGAATTCATTTCGTCACAGACCTTGGGAGAATCTTTAAAGAGTAGAGTGAGATTCTAAATCCGAAGCACGAATGAAGAAGCTCGAAATGTTGCAATAAGAAGCTTTGGATTTCTTTATTCGTATTTTGTGAATCATTTTGATATTTGTAATATTTGTAGTGTTTATAGTATAATTCACCGTATTTGAATATTTTATTAAAGTTACAATTATTATGAAGTACGAATTAGCAATTGTTGTAAAGCCTTTGAGCAACGAAGAAATTAAAGAGAAGGTAGTAGTGAAAATAGAAAAAGCAGTAGCAGACCTAGAGGGAAAACTAAGCAAATATAACTTCTTAGGGAAGAGACTTTTAGCTTATCCAATTAAAAATAACAAAGAAGGTTTCTATATCTTCGCAAAGTTAAACATGAGCCCAAAGCAAGTATCAGCTTTTGATAGAGCATTAAATCTAAATACAGATGTATTAAGATTTTTAAGAGTTTCAGAAGACTCACTTTAAAATTATATATATTTAATTGATTACATATGTCAAAGTCAAGATCACTTAACAAAGTAATGTTAATTGGAAACTTAACAAGAAGCCCAGTATTAAAAGAAACATCAGGAGGAGTTCAAATTTGTTCTTTTGGAATTGCAACAAACACAAGCTGGAAAGATAAAGATGGACAAATTAAAGAGAAAGCAGAATACCATAACTTAATAGCATTTAATAAATTAGCAGAAATTTGTGCAATGGTTCTAGATGTTGGGATGTTAGTTTATGCAGAAGGTGAATTAAGAAATAGAGTATTTGATGGAGATGATGGAAAGAAATTTTACAGAACTGAAATCAAATTAAACGACATGTACTTACTAGATAGTAAGGGAAAGAAAGGAGTTGGAGTAGACGCAGCAAAAGAAGGTATGGATCATGCAGATCACGCAGAACCAGAACTTCATGTTGAAGCAAATACACCAGAAGTTGCTACTGCAGCACCTGTAGAAGAAGCTGATAAAGACGAATTTAAAAGCGAAGACTTATTCTAATTAATTAAAAGAATTTAAAGATGCAAAAGAAAAAAACAAAAAAGAGAGTAATGATACAGGTTAAACCTGCTGATCCTTTCAATGGAGATCCTACAAAGATTGACTACAAAGATGTTCAGACTCTAAAGAAATTCATTACAACTAGAGGAAGAATTCTTCCAACAGAGAAAACTGGAGTTTCTGCAAAATGCCAAAGAAAATTAGCTTTATCTATAAAAAGAGCTAGATATATTGCATTAATTCCATACGTTCAATACGTTTAGTAAATCTCGAAATTCGAATAAGCAGAGCTTGTTACTTCGTAATAAAGAAATCCAAAGCCTCAAGAAATTGAGGCTTTCTTTATACATTTTCATTGGTCATTTGAACTTTGCTAATTGAAATTTGAGAGTATTTGCGTTATCTTTAAACTTAGTCAATTTAATTGCTTATACTAAATTCCATGAATGAAAAAATAGAAGAATACAACAAAAATAATTCTAAAATTCACGTACTGCCTACATTAATTACTATCACTTTAGTTTTAGGAATAGGAATTGGAGCATTAATTACAGTAGCTTTAACATCATCAAGAGCTGCTGCCACAACAGAGACTGTCACAACGACTACTGGAGTTTACGATCAATCATATATAAATAACTTAATTAAAACAATTAAAGACAAATATATTAGTGATTTACCATCAGATTCAGATTTAACAACTGGAGTAGCAAAAGGAATAGTTTCATCTTTAAACGATAAATATACAAGCTTTCTATCACCCGAGGAGGCGAAAGCATATACTGCAGCTAAAGACCCTGCATTTGAAGGTATTGGAGTTACTTTAAAGTTCAGCGACAATAATACAGAAGCAGAAACGGTTCTCTCGGGATATCCAGCAGAAAAAGCAGGGATCTTAAGTGGGGATATCTTTTTAGAAGTTAATGGGGAGAAAGTTGATGGTCTATTACCAAATGTTGTTGCTACTAAGATTAGAGGACAAGCAGGTACAGAAGTTAAATTAAAAGTTTTCAGAACTTCTTCAAGCGAAACAAAAGACTTTACAATAACAAGACAAAAAATTGAGGTTTCTAATATTAGCTATAAATATGAAGGTAATGGAGTTTATAGAATTATAGTTACTCAATGGATAGATAAAACTCCAGAAGACTTTAATAAGGCTTGGGATGATGTAACTGGTAAAATTATAAATTCTACAGATAAACCTAAATCTATAATTGTTGATTTAAGAAATAATCCAGGAGGATATGTTGCATCAGTAAGGTATGCAATGGACGACTTCTTTAAAGTAGGAAAAACATTAATGCAAGAATCTCAAAAAGGTCATGATACTGTTGTTTACAAAGACCAAAGAACTGGAAAATTTGAAGATATTCCTGTTGTTGTATTAGTAAACGAAGGCTCAGCATCAGCATCTGAAATCTTTACAGCAGCAGTTCAAGATAACGAAAGAGGAAAAGTGGTTGGAAAGCCAACAGTAGGAAAAGGAGTAGAGCAACAAATTCTAGATAACTTCTCAGATGGCTCTATTTTAATCTTAGTATTCCAGAAGTGGTTATCTCCAACTGGAAGGCAAGTAACGGCAGATAAGCCAATTACGCCCGATTTTGCGGTAGATTTTAACGCTGATAACTTTAAAGCAGGGAAGGACGATCAACTTATAAAAGCTTTAGATTTACTTAAATAAGCACTAATCTCGAATAAAGAAATCCAAAGCTACTTAAAAAGATGCTTTGGATTTCGAATTTAGTACTTCGGATTTTTCAGTTCCCTCTGAGTTCAGTATTTGTAGAATTTATAATATCTTCAATCTCGCCATTCATTATAGGTTCGATATTAAACCAAGATTTTCCTATTCTATGGTCTGTAATCCTTCCTTGAGGGAAGTTATAAGTTCTTATTTTAGAAGATCTGTCAGCGTCTCCAATAGCTTCACCTCTAATCTTATTCTCAGCCTCTTCGTATTGTCTGTCTTCAATGTCTTGAAGTTTAGAAGCTAATATAGACATTGCTGTAGCTTTGTTTTCAATTTGAGATCTTCCGTTTTGACAGGTCACAATAATTTTTGTAGGTAAATGGGTGATTCTAACTGCAGAGTCTGTAGTGTTAACAGATTGACCTCCTGGTCCGCTAGATCTATAAACATCAATTCTAATATCGCTTGGATTTATCTTAATATCTTTAGCTTCGAATTTTGGTAAAACAGCTACAGATGCTGTAGAAGTATGGATTCTTCCTAAAGCTTCTGTCTTTGGAACTCTTTGAACTCTATGAATTCCACTTTCAAATCTTAATAACCCAAAGCTTCCAGGTTCATCTACTAAAAAGTTAGCTTCTTTAATTCCACCATCTGAGTTGTAATCAATTGCGAAAATATCTACCTTTAAACCTTTAATAGAGCAGTACTTTGTATACATTTTGAAAAGATCTTCAGCAAACAAACCTGCTTCTGCACCTCCAACTCCTGGTCTAATTTCAATAATTGCTTTCCTCTCATCGTGAGATAAAGGCTTCTGAGTTAATCTTTTAATGTCACTTATAGCTTTTTCCAAATCCTCTAAAATTCTAGTTTTTTCTTCCTTAGCGATATCTCCCATTTCAGGGTCGTTTATCATTTCCTCATTAGATTTCAATTCATCTTCAAACTTAGTCAATAATTTGAATACCTCTAAGAGTTCTTGTGCCTCGTTAAATTCTTTAATCTTCATTACATAAGACTCGCTATTAAAATCTGTAATTGCACCAAGCTCAGCAGAGTGTTTATCAAAACTCTCTTGTAGGCTTTCTAGATTAATTTTCTCTTTTATTTTTTCTATATCTTCATTCATATTTAGGCCGGATTTACGAAATATTTTAGCACTTTTGCCAGCCTGTGCTACAGGCTATTCTGTTTTTCATATCACCCCCAACCTCACTTTGTTCGGTTCCC
>JBDSRX010000040.1:0-4478 GCA_039929105.1 Candidatus Dojkabacteria bacterium | reverse complement strand
CCCCATAAACTGCCAATGATTACTTATTGAATCTCAGGAATACTTTATATTATGTCATCCCTGCGAAAGCAGGGATCTAGCGCAGCGTTTATTCTTCAGCATTAAAGATCACGCATCACGCTACGCTGTGCGGGATGACATAATTATTTATTGGGATAGTAAATTAACGCAACTCTGTTTACTTTATATCTGTTAAGAATAACAGGTGGTAAAGTCTAAAAAGTTTATTCTGTTATAAACTTCTGATAATTCTTTGTAGCCATTAAAGAATCGTATTGTCTCTTTGTATCTAACAATACTCCAACTAAGATTAGAACGCTTGTTCCTCCAATTCCAGACAATAAAGCTAGGCTTTGTTGAGTTGAAGAAAGAACAATATATCTACCTATAACCGGAATAATTGCGATTATTGCTAATAAGAAAGATCCTACAAATCCAACTCTCAATAACACTGTTGTTAAATAGTTCTGAGTTGAAAGCCCTGGTCTTACTCCTGGAATAAATGCTCCAGATTTTTGTAAGTTCTCAGCTGTTTCTTTAGGATTTAAAACTATGAATGCATAGAATAATCCAAAGATAACAATCAATAAGAAGTAAATTACATCGTAAATTACTGTTTGATTTGTAATTGTCTGAGATTGACTCGCGAATAAGAAACTATTTTTAAGTGATGTTATAAATTCTGTTGTTCCTGTACTCTTCTCAATAATTGGAACAATAAGTTGTGGTAATGATAATAATGCATACGCAAAGATAACAGGCATAACTCCTGTTACAGTAAATTTAATTGGAAGGTTTGATCCTTTTCCAATGTCTGCACCTCTAACTCTTCTAGCGTACTGAATAGGTAATCTTCTTTGTGATTCGTTAATAAATACAATTGAAGCAACAACTACAATAAATCCAATGATTGTTCCAATAACCGCCAGTGTGGATGGATTTGTTAATGCAATAGTATTTCCTTTTACAAGTTGATTTAAAATATTTCCTATATCTAATCTATCAAAGTCAATCTTTAGTAAAGCTGGTAAGCTGGATAAGATTCCAATTGAAATAACTACAGATGATCCATTACCTAAACCTCTCTCAGTAATAACTTCTGATAACCACATTAACAATGTAGTTCCTGCCGCTAAGATTAATGCCATGAATAATACTTTCCCAATTGAAGGCCAATCTGCACCAGCTGTTCTAGCTACAAGATAAAGTGGTGTTCCGACTCCTTGGTTAAAATCTGTTTGTGAGATTAATCCAACATATGCAAGTGAGTAAACAAATGCTAATGGGAATGTAATAAATCTTGTAATTTGATTAATTGCTTGTCTTCCTCTTTCTCCTTCTTGTTGTAAGTTCTTAAGTCTTTGGATTGCGTATGGGAGGATTTGCATGATAATAGAAGCATTGATATATGCTGCTAATCCTAAACCTATAATACTTGGTGTCTCTAATCTTCCACCAGTAAATACTGTAAATAAGTAGTTTACTTCACTAATACTTCTATTCTCGAATAATGACTTATATGCAGTCATATCTACTCCTGGTAGAGGAATTTGAGCTAAGGCCCTATAGATTATTACTATGAATATAGTTACTCCTATCTTTCTAAGAATATCTTTATTACTAGCAATATTTCTTATCGATCTAAAAATATTGAAATTTTTTACTTTATTAACTGCTCTTTTAGGGAGAGTTTTTACAGGAGTAAGCTTAGGCATATTTTAAACTAAATTAGCTAAATTCAAATCTGATGGCTCAGACAGAGTAAATTATACAACAAAAGTACTCAGAACCTAGCAAGAAAATTCTTAGGTGCTAATTTATATATTACTGTTGTGTAGTTGGATCTGCTTCTTTTGTTACTGGGGCTACGTTTATAATCTTATCTTCCCCTTCTCTGTATATAAGAGCTTTAGTTGAGAAAATAATTACTGTGTCTCCTTCTTTAGCATCTGCATAGAAGGTTGCGTTTTGTTTCTGCACTTCTTCTAAGTTAGCAATTGTAGCGATAGTTGGGTTTTCATCTGGAACTAAGATTATTTTTTTAACCTTATCGATTAGTGCATTATATTTAGCTGTGTCTGCGGATTCTGTAGATTCACCAGCTACTGATGCTTGTCGTGGTTTAATAACAAAAAGATAAACTCCTCCAGCAATAATTACTAGTATTAAAATTCCAATAATTACTTTATATAAACCATCATTTCTATTTTGTATTTTCTTTTGTTTAAATGGATCTTGTAATGAGTTCATAATACTTTTTTATAAAATTAATTAATTTGCTAACCAAGTATAGCAGTAGTACTTACCTACCTCAACTGGTGCTGTAATATTCACTTTGAATGATTTGTTCGAGACTTCAGACGCATTAATCTTTTTAACGTTGCTTATATCTGAACAATCGGATGGTTTTTCAGGTTTTGTATTTGATTCTCCTATTATGCCTAAACTTACGAAAGGTTGGTATTTATATTCTACAGGAAAATTAATAGTTTTTAACAATTGTGAATTAATTCCATCTGATTCTAGATAATCCCACCCATTAATTTGAACTTGGTTTACTTGATCTGATTGAATATCTTTATTAAATCTAATTCTGGAAATTAATAATCCACTTAAACTTTTCCATTCTCCTGTTGTTGCATCTCTAAACTCTATTCCATTTGTAGATTCA
This sequence comes from Candidatus Dojkabacteria bacterium, assembly GCA_039929105.1. Lineage (GTDB taxonomy): Bacteria > Patescibacteriota > Dojkabacteria > J137 > J137 > JBDSRX01. The sequence goes on along the minus strand of JBDSRX010000040.1, from coordinate 1,807 downwards.
TTTACTCTAAAACCTACATTTTCATTATTAAATTGAATACTTCCACTAGCTGTAATTTTTAAGAAAGATAATCCACTTCTAGATTCTAAATCTTTTAAGACTTGTAGTTTAGTATCTGATGCATTTGATTGGTCTAATCCGATAACAAGATTACTATCTGATGATAATAAGGCATTATCTCCTCTCTGCTCCCATAATAACGCATCTGTGATTGTTGAAGAATCGGCTATATTTTTCCAGTCTCCACTTTTATCTTTGAATTGCATCTTGCCAGAATCGCTAAGTCTAAAACCTCCTTCACTTTGTTTTCCGAAGTCAATTTGAATATTATTTGAAATTCCGGAATTATTTCTTGTTATTAAAACTCCTATTGTGTCTATACTTTCACTCGAATGATTATCTTGTGCAATTCCAATATTTGCTTCTCCATAATTTGCTTTCCTTCCCACACCCTCTATATCACTACCTGTAATTGCATCTCCTACAGAAATATTCCCTTTAACCTTAACAGGTACCTGACCAACCATACTCATTAACTTCCAATTGGGATTATTACTATTTATATCTTCCAAACTTATAATATTTCCAACAAATCCAGGTTCTGTACTAATTGCTCCAATTATCGTGGAATCCCCACTCTTAGCTTTTACTATGCTCTTTCCATCTGTTAAATCTAAACTAACAATATCTCCAGCTTCAATACTTGTATCTTCTGTATGCATATACTCTGCATAGTCGGCACCTACACTAAACCAACCTCCTTGTGCGCTTGTATAAGCTCTACCAACTGCATCAAATCTAAATAGCTTTCCATCATCTGGAGCTGATGTGCCATTTGTAGAAGACGACGTACTAGAAATATTGAAAATATCTTCTGATTTATATCCCAGATTAAGAATATCTACAGTTGATAACATTGCGGATGAAGCTGAATTCAGTCCAGAAATCACATAAATATTTGCACCTACTATTACAGAAGTTCCTGTATACCCCGCAGTTCCTCCAGCAAGACCTGTACTCCACACGTTCTTATCAATATCATAGACATCAGTTGTATTAACTCCTACTGTTGTAAATCCATGTGTACTATATAACTTACCGTTATAAATATTCACATTTGGAAGACTTCTAGCAGTTCCTCCTGCAAGGCCAGTTGACCAAGTTGAAGTAGCTATATCGTAAATATCGATTGTATTTACAACTACACCCGTAAGACCTCCATAATTATAGATCTTCCCATTATATAACCCTGAGTCTGCATTTCTTCTTGCAGTTCCTCCTGCTACACCTGTAGTCCATGAATTTGAAGGAATGTCATAAATATCTAAGGTATTTACATTGGCACAAGCACCTGCACAGCCAGCCCATATATAAACTTTTCCATTATATAAACTAGCTGTAAAACCTCCTCTCCCTGTACCACCACTGGTTGCAGTCGACCATGAGTCGGTAAGAATATCATATACATCTACTGCAGTTGCATAAGTTGTACATGCTGCATTTGTACATCCAAAAAAGAAGTAAATTTTCCCTCTATAGACAATTGATTTTCCATTTCTTCTTGCAGTACCTCCAGCTGTTCCTGTTGACCAAGTATTTGTAGTAATATTATATATTTCTAATGTGTTTGTATATACAGTAGAACCTGTATTAGTAGCCCCACCCCAAACATAAATTTTATTGTTGTAGACTGCCGACATTGCAGAAGTTCTCGCTGTACCAATTGTAGCTCCTGTAGACCAAGCTCTTGCTACAAATTGAGTTGCGTCATTACTAACATAATTTAATCCCAAAGGTTTACCACTAA
>JBDSRX010000039.1:0-4162 GCA_039929105.1 Candidatus Dojkabacteria bacterium | reverse complement strand
CAAGCTCTAGAAACAAAAGAAGGTAAAGAAATGTTCGATGAATTAAAAGGTAATAACGACATGACAGCTAGATTTAATTTGATAAGAGCAATATTAACAAAAAAGCCAATTGAAGAAATTAAAGCAGAATTTGATGAGAATAAAATGAATAGAGAATGGTTAAACCAATTTAATAAACCATATTCTCAAAGTACTTCTAAAGAACATTTTGTAAAAGGAAGAGGATTTGCAGAAGCTGCTTAAAATAAACTTTCAATCACATCAGCAACCTTCTGAGGAGCGTCCAAGATAATTTTGGCTTGTGCAACTTCTTTACATTCTTCAATAGTTCTTCCATTAAATCCTTTTCCAGTTTTAATTTGGTTTAAAGATAAAAGAATTGTTTGATAGATTTGTTTAGAAGTTAAATTGTCTTTTTGAACGATTATAAAGCCTAGGCCAGTTTCTTCAAGAATTCTTGCATTCATTGTCTGTTCATCTCCCGAAGTCCAAGGAATAGGCATTAAAATTGATAATTTCCCTAAAGCCAGAAGTTCCGAGACAGTGTTTGCTCCAGATCTAGCAAATACAACATCTGCTTTATTAAATACACTTCCAATTTGTGCTGCAGTTACATAATCTACAGGTTTGTATCTAATATTAAGTTCTCCAGTTAAATCTTTCTTTAAATCTAATGCAGTTTGGTAATCGTTAGTTGCACTAGAATTACCTGTTTGGTGAATAATATTACATTCTTGTAATAGATTTGGGAGATATTCAAAAATCCTTTTATTAATTTCGTGTGCTCCTTGATTTCCTCCAGTTACATAAATAGTAGGTTTTTTAGGATCTAAATCTTTAATTAATTCGTCAGATTCAATTTTAAAAACTTCTCTTCTAATAGGATTTCCTGTAAATACAGTTTTTCTTTCTGGAAAGAATTGTTTAGAATTCTCCCAAGAAATACAAACTTTATTTGCAAATTTACTTATAACTTTATTTGCTAAACCTGTAACAATAGTTTGTTCGTGAGTAATAATTTTTACTCTTAATAACCAAGCAACAAATACTATTGGGACAGCTAAATATCCTCCAAAGGAAACAATAATCCGAGGTCTATTTCTCAAAAGTATTAATTTTGATTGAATTAATCCGTAGGAAATCATAAAAAGACTTCCAATGGATGGAAGAAAGTTTTGGAGATTCCATTTTCTATTTATTTTTCCAGTTTTTAAATCTAGAAATTTAATTCCTACTTCTTCAACTAATTTAAATTCAGGGGAAACTTCTTTATTACCTTGCTGGTTATATTTATGCCCAACCCAAAGAAAGTTTGTATAACCTCTTTTTTTCAATTCACTAATTACAGCTAAAGCAGGAGTAGCGTGCCCTCCAGTTACTAAAATTAAATCAGATTTTTTAGCCATAATATTTTAATAAAATTACGACTAATTCTATCATAAAAAAAGCAAGATTTACTTGACATCAAATTCATAAATCCCTAAGATAGAGGGTAATAGCAATAATGCACAATGACTATAAAAACTAGAGGAAAAAACTTCATATTATTCGTCGTGTTTACGATCTTCGTAAGCCTCCTAGTCTTATCCCCAATTCTTTTAAGTGCACAAGTTAATATTAATAGTAGTAATGGTGGTTCGAAATCTGAATACTATGAATTAACGGATTCTGCTATTAGTTTTGGAGACACACTTCCAGCAACTGGTCAGCAAGTTAATAACGATTTCTTAAACATTTTTACTACAGAATCTGTAGATGCTAATGGAAATGTGATTTACACAACTATTTTTGATGCTATTTCAAAAAGTATTCAAGATAGTCCATTTATTCCAGATTTTATTAAACAATTTATTGCAAATAATAGCTTGCCTACAACAGTTTCATTCGGAGTGTTATTGGCATTACTCCCATTATTAATATCTTTCTTACCATTGTTATTAGCCCCACAATTGTTATTAGTATTGCTGGCATCAATTTTTGGAGAAAGAAAAAATGTATTAGGAATTGTTTACGACGTTAGAACTACGAAGCCCATTCCATTTGTAGTTGTAAGAGTATTTAGAGCTGGAAGTACACAATTGATTGTTCAAAAAATAACAGATTTACAAGGAAGATATGGATTTGTACTATCGGAAGGTAAGTACAGAGTTTCTATTCAACATAATGGATATGATTTCTTTCAAAAAGATATTGAAATAAAGCAAGATGTAGATTTATTTGCAGAAGATATTCCTTTGGGAACAAATAAAAATCTAAATATATTACAAAGATTCTCAATTTGGTATAGAAACGTTAGAGACTTCTTATTGAAGTACTCAATTTGGTTATCTGTAGTTGGGTTTGTATTTGCATTGATAGCTTTCTATCTAAGAAGATCTACTCTAGATTTGGCATTATTAATGCTTTACTCATTAATATTAGGATTCTATTTTTTAATTAGAGTAAAAAATAGAAGACGAAGATGGGGAGTTGTTAAGGATAGTTTAACGGGTTTAGCAATCTCTGGTGCATTCGTAAGAATATTCGATAAACAAAATAGTTTATCAGATACTCAAATAACTGATGAAAGTGGAAGATACAGTTTCTATGTAGACCCAGGAGAATATTCTTTATATGCACAAGCATATGGATATAAATTCCCATCAGGTAAGCAATCATCAGAAGTTAAATCTGTAAATAGTAATCAATTAATTGGATTTAAAGGAGATAAGCCTCAGTGGGTAGATAAACAAATTTTTGTAGATACAGATAAAAATAGCAGTAAAGCACCACCAATTTATAATCCATCCGATACGAAAGTTTTACCTTACAAAACTGATAATTTAAATAGTCCTTTTAACTAATCTTAATAATTGCACAATGACTAAGCTTAAACAAAATATAAAAATAGTACTAGGAGTACTGTTCGTATTGCTTTTTACCATCAACTTTAAGGTAACAGCTCAAACTAAAAATACAATAGAATTTAAAACTTCTATTATTAACCAAAGTGAGTCTCCAATGCCAGATGGATCTTACAACTTTAGATTTGCTATTTATAATTCTCAAACAGGTGGAACAGCATTATGGAGTGAAGATAGGACTGGAGTCCCAGTTAGAAAAGCAGCAGTTAGTGTTCAATTAGGAAGCATAGTACCATTCCCTCAAAATTTATTTAAAAATACTTCGTTATACTTACAAATTTGTTTAGATGCTAACTTAGCAGGCGGAGATGGAAGTGGAGAGTGTGCAGGTAGTTTTGAAGAAAACTTTAAACCTAGGAAAGTAATGACAGCAGCGCCTTGGGCATTTAATGCAACATCATTAGGCCCGGTAACAGTTACACAAGGACAAACAGCATACGATTTAAATACATTTGGAAGTGATAGTACATTATTAAACTTAAGATTTAACGATGCTCCTAAATTCTCAGTAAATTCATTAGGTACAGTAAAAATAACTGAAGATTCAGATATTTACTTTGGAGATAATATCTCTTTAAGAAATTCTGCATCTGCAGAGACTGCTGGAGCTAATATGATTGGAGTTTCTACAGCTGGATTACAAAACATTACAGGAAATACTTTACAATCTGTACTTACAAACATAGACCCATTATTAAGATGGAAAGCTAACGGCTCATCAGTATTTTATAATGGTGGAAATGTAGGTATAGGAACTAATGCACCAGCATTTGCTTTAGATGTAATAGGCACTGGAAATTTTACAAATGGAATTATTCTTGGAGATAATACAAATGCAACAGCGGGAGCAGTTAGGTTTGCTGCAGGAACATTTGAAGGTTACGATGGAGTTTCTTGGATTCCATTTGCAGGATCAGCTCTTTCTCCATGGTTAAGTAATGGAACAAGTCTTTATTATAATTTAGGAAATGTAGGAATTGGTACAGCTACACCAGCAAGAGCATTAGAAGTAAATGGAGCATTAAGATTAGATACTATTGCTCAACCTGGAGCACCTGTTTCTGGAGATATATATTCTAGTGGTGCAGCGTTATTTTATTATAACGGATCAGGTTGGGTTAATATGACTAATGATGCTACAACTGATAATGGAGCAGGAATGACATATGTAACTAATGTTGCAAATTCCTTTGGAATTGGAGGTACTACTGCAGGAGCAGCTCCTTTTGTATTCGATCCTATATCTGGCGCATTGATTA
>JBDSRX010000038.1:0-2582 GCA_039929105.1 Candidatus Dojkabacteria bacterium | reverse complement strand
TTCATGTATGGATTTTAGCATTTACTTACAAATATTCGCATGCTGATTATTGATAACAAATATGATTAATAATATAATGGTAAAAATATATATTACGAATATAGTATGGGATTAGAAACTCCAGGAGAGCCGAAATATGTAACAATGGAAAAAGATCCAAATGGTAGGCAGATATTTGAAAAAAAAATGGTAATTGAGAATAATCAATCTATTGAAAAATTAATAATACGAGATGCTTATATTATGAATGTTCAATTTGATCCAGAGAAGTGGAATAATGATGTAGCTAGAGAAACTATCAATGAAATATTAGCAGCAATAAAGTCTCTACCAAGCAATGGAATTATTTATTCAATTTTGGATTGTAATGGGGTAGACATTCCGAGAACATTACAATTACGTTTTGATGAGTTAGGAAGAGAACAAAGCAAGTTTGGTCTTCAAGTATTAGTAAAGCCTTCATTATTAATGGATACTTTTGCTTCAGTATATAGAAATCTATTTAATGGTAGGATTCTTAGTGCACATAGTGTTGAAGCTGCACAGGAAATAATAAATGATGCTATTAGTACAAATTCTTACCTTGCAGAAAGTTAACAAAGTTGAACTGTCTATTTTGAAATGATAATATGTCTTATTATTAAAAAACAATTATGTCTTCAACAAAAACTGAATGGGATTCTATAGAATTAGAAAAAGATTCTCAAAATAGAAAAGTACACAAATCTGGAAAAGATATGGATGTTTATTTAATGACTTTAACATTTAAAGATCCATGGGATAAGGATACTGCTACCAAGTCTATAAAAGAGTTTGTTGATGCAATACATTCAGTACCAGAAGAAGGTATTATTTATCCAATTATAAACACTCAGGGTAAGAATTTAAGCTTTAATGTTGAGTTTATGAATCTTCTTGGTGTTCAAAAAAGAATGGGTTCTCAAATATTAGTGCAAGCAAGCCACATGGTAGAATCTTTAGGTAATGTGTTTGCAACTGTAGGAAGTGATTTACACTTTGTTGATACTTTAAAAGAAGCTGAAGATCTTAGAGAAAGCCTAATTAGTAAAGGAAAAGTGGTTGTTAAAGAAGAACTCTAGTAGATAGTCTAAAGGTAAAATAAGAAATTATTGTAGATCCTCTTTGCGTGGTTATAATTACCTAAGCGGCATTTGGTCTCATTTCCTTGAAAGGATGTAATACATGCTTATATCTATTTGTAATCAACTGCCAGAAATATGTAGCTAGCACAATATATTTCATTTTCTTAGCATAATTATTCATAGTTTCCTCCAATTCGGTACCTTCGTAGCTTTCTTTGATATCATTACAGATTTCTTTAAACTTTTCTAACTCATTGTTAACAAATATAATTCCTAGTTTAAAAGCATCTTCAATAGACATATCAGAATTAGTGTTATGTATAACTGCTACTATATTCAACTTAGAATTAGCATCGTAAAACTCCTTTGGAAAAGAAAATAAATCATTAGTTAATGAACCAATTTTAGCTACAACTTCTCTTAGATTTCTAATTATTTCGAATTCAGGATTATTTGGATCAAAAAACTCCTTTGGTAAATATTTATTTGTAGCTAGTTCTGCAAGATCTATTGTGGGCATCATTCCTGAATTTAGAATTCTTTGTAAAATATATCCCATTAAGTCTTCACCTATACTAGAATCTAGATTTACATTCTCAGGTAGATATTCTTTTGCAGATTGTAAAAATCTTTGTATAAAGTCATTATTAGATAGTCTAACAAGTTCTGGTAAGATTTCGTAGATAGAACTTTCTATGCTTGTTGGTATAAAAAGACCATCGCTTGTATCTCCCGAGAGGGTTCTGACTATTCTTTGCGTAATAAACGATGGTTCAAGTCCATCAAATAAATCCGGATGTTCACCAAGTGTATCGTCGATAAAGAATAAGATGGTCATTAAATTTGAAATAGCTAAAAGTCTTTCTGGACCTGCATCTGGGTATAGATATGGAGTCATGGTTAGAGTATTCTGAAAATCTGCAATATCCATTCCATATTTATTTGCGAAATCAAAAATATCGGGCATTATACTGTCAAAATTTGGATTTATTGCATAGTTAAGGTTTGCAGCTTCATCTTCTGCATATTGTGCTATTTTTAAGTCGTTTAGACTAAAAGATTGCTTAAATTGGGGGTGAGTTTCCATTTATTTAAATTTCAAAAACAGTTGAAATTGTACCATTTTACTTAAAATAATTCCGAGAAAAGTATCACAACTTGGTAACAGAATGTTTCTTGACAAAAATAATGACTTAGCTTTAAACTTGTTTAGCAGATGAGGTTCATAGCTGCTAAACTATTTATTAAACTATAATATATGTCTCGAAGAATAACATTAGTAAGACCATCCGATATGTTTAGAGTATTTGAAGATTCGATGTCGAATATTATGAGTGATGTAGGCATTTCTGCTGAATTTCCAATTGGAATAAGTGTAAATATTAAAGAAAAACAAGATAAATATGAAGTTACAGCAAAAGTACCTGGATTTAAAAAAGAAGATATAAATATTTCTTTTAGTGATAAGGCATTAGTTTT
>JBDSRX010000037.1:0-14136 GCA_039929105.1 Candidatus Dojkabacteria bacterium | reverse complement strand
TTTTCTCAGATAGAATGTCACGTATAAATGAAACTACAGTTTCATCTCACACTATAACTTTCCTAAGTGATTCGGGAATTTATAAAAATGATATTATTTCCGTTACTTTACCTGTAGCTTTTACATTCGGAGGAAGTTACGATTTTAATGATATCCAATTACAACAAGGCTCTTCCGGTGCATGTGATAGTGCAACATATACTGCAAAAACAATTGGATCTGCTGCAAGTGGCTCGACATGGGGGGCAACTTATTCTTCAAATAAAGTTAGTATAATTGCAGATACAGACATGATAATTCCAGGTAGATGCATAAGAGTTATTCTAAATACTAACGGTGCAGGACATACAATAACAAATCCTACAGTAACTTCCGATACTGTTTATCACGTTACAACAAGTACAGCAAGTCAGAGTGGTGATGCCGCAATAATAATTTTAAATGACTTAGGAACTCCAGATTCTGATCAAATACAAATTAGCGGTACAATTGATACAACAATAAGCTTAGATTTAGATACTGTTGTTACTGGTTGTGCAAATAATACTGAAACTTCTTTAAACGCTGTAGATCTGGGAGTATTAACTCCTGGAACTGTAAGTAAAAGTAATGCAACTATAAAATATATTTGTATTGATGCAAGTACTAATGCAGGTCTGGGTTTAAATATTTTTGCAAGAAGTAGCAGAAGTAATGCAGCTGGAGGTTTAGTTTCTGGTGGAAATGTAATTACTTCTGCAACGGCAGATTTAACTTTAACAGGTACAACAAGTGGCTATGGGATTAGAGTATCTTCAGTTGGAACTCCATCAGCTGGAACATTGACAATAAATTCTCCATTTAATAGTGGAACTTCTGGTAGTGTAGGTGCGTTACCTGGTATACTGACTACAGCAGCTCAAATTGTAGATTCGACTGGACCTGTATCTACAGGTGCATCAAGCAGAATCGCGGTTGAGGTAGCAGCAAAAGCAAGTAATTTGACTTTGCCAGGAACTTATTCGGATATTATTAGTTTTACAGCGTTAGTTAACTTTTAATGAGAATTTCTAAAAGATCAGTATTTTTAAATACAATAATTCTAATTGTTTTAATGCTTTCTGGTTTGTCTTATGCTCCTAAAGATATTCCAGCTTTATCCCCACAAGAAGTTTGTGCAGAGACTGTAAATGCAACAGATACTGGTTTGTCTTGTATAAGAAAATTTGGAGATTGTCCTACTGGGTTTAAAACATTAATAGAGGAATTGCAATCTGATTCTTTTATATTAACCGGTAATAATCTATCAAGTTCAAGTTTTCAAGGTTCACTTGCACAAGCATATGGGACAAATGGATTATATAATACATGCGTAAGCACTCAATATAATAAAGTAATAACAATATTTACATCAAATGAAGCTACCCAAGCTGGTGCTTCCAGAAATGATGATATTCCTAAAATTGCTGATAGAGATGTACCAAGACTATGTGAACCAAATACATTCCCTTCTAGTGCCGATGATATGGTAGGTCCAGGAATACCAGCTCCAGGCTGGGGTTGTTGTCCTTCAAACTACAATTATGTCTCTCAGAAAGGCTTATCTGAAATAAACCTCTCACAAGGATCATCAAGTGCACTTAGACCAGATCAGAGAATGTCTGGTTGTTGCCCTAAAGTTGATGGTATAGAAGCACATGAATGGTTACCAGATGGACTTAATGGCTCTCATTGTATGATAGCTATTGATAGAAATGATATACAAAAGTCACAGCCATTACAACCAAACGGAGCAACAATTCCGGAATTTCCTAATAATACTGGTGAGTTCTCAATTTATGGTAAACCATTAGGTAAAAATCAAGTAAACGATTCAGGTCCTGTGCTCAGAAATGCTACTCAAGATCCTAATCTATATATTTGCCCCGAAGGCTCAGCTTGTGTCGCCGATCCTTCTGCAGATTTTTATGGAACTTCGACAGATTCAAGTGGTAGTCAAAAAGGACTAGCTTCTTGTTCTGCAACTCCAATTGGAGGAGATAATTCTTCGCCTACAAGTAAAGTTAAATGTTATGCAGAAGGTGAATTTATAGGAACAATAGATCAAGGTGGAGTTAAATTAGTTAGAAAGTGTAGTGCATCTTCCGCAAAATTCTATGTGGATGTAAAAGCCTGTAATAACTCTTTATCCGACGAGTTAGCTTGTAGAGGAGTAGGAAAAGTTTCGGAAACAAACTATAAACTTTGTTGTAATTGTAGAGAAGCTGGTGGAGTTTGGACCGGAATTGGCTGTACAGATACATCTCCTTTAGGAATTATAACTGGAATAATTAGGATCGTTTTTGGAGTTGTAGGAGGCATAGCGCTTCTTCAGATTATTATCGCTGGTATTATGTATCAAACTGGAGACGAGGCTAGAATTAAAGCAGCAAGAGAAAGTATTATTAAGACATTAACTGGTTTAGCTGTACTAGTATTTAGTATTTTAATCTTAAGAATAATTGGGATTAATATATTAGATGTTCTTCCAGTGGGAAGCGTGTAGAAAGCAAATGACGAAGCACGAAATTCGAAGCTCAAATTAGAATCCCTTAGTGGGATTCTTTTTGGATTTCTTCATTCGAATTTTGATATTCATTTTACCTCTGCCACTCTGCATCAATAGCATTAGTTATTTCTGTAAGGATTTTATTTTCCTTGGTATCAAAAATTAGAAGATTTGCTTTATAAGGTTTCCTTTGATTAACAAAGTTTCTCTGGTTCATGTAATCAAGTAGAGCACCTTTGTCATATTTTTCAACAACGATATATCTATCGTCCCAACTTGCTTTAGGTAATTCCAAAGAATAATCTTTAAAATCAAAAATCTTTTCAAAACTAAATTTTTTATTCTCGCTAGGAATTCCTCTCGAAACATTAAAGATTCCTTGTGCTCCGAGTAGATCCTCATATCTGTTTCCAAATAAAATATTATCAGTAGTCTTAGCAAAAGTCGGGTCTACAGTATAAGTATCACCATTTGTTATCTGAATAGTTTCTCTATCTGAGGTAAACATAACAATAAATGGAAATGATGAGTAAGTTTGTAATGGATCGTAATTTGTAAATAAAATTTTAGTTCCATCTTTATTAAACCCTCCTGTACCTATAAATCTGCCAATTGCTATTGGATCTGTCGAAAGATCTAATGGTGAAATATAATAAAAAGATTCGGCGGATCTATAAAGAATGCTTCTACCATCTGGACTAAAGTTTGCATCCATAACATCTTTTGCAGTTCCTCCAGGATTAAAATCCGCTACAGTTTGTGTATTTAAATCGTAAATTCTAATATTATTGTTAGATACTGGTTGAAGTACCTGACCCTTAGGCTCTACTTGTTGATAAATAAATAAAAACGAATTTACAGAAGTCGATAAATCAATTCTGGGTATACTTGAATTATGTAATCCTAAATCTCGTTTAGCGCCTGTTCTTAAGTCGTATGTTTTAATAGTATCTGTTTTATCTGAGTTTGTAGTAGTTACAACAACATAATCTTTATTAACTGAATACTGCTTTATATTATCGTCTTCAAACAAAACTTCAGATTTCTCATTATTTAGATTTTTAGAAATAATTTTATCTTTACCATTTGGATAATTTTTCTCTAAATAAGTTAGCTTTAATGATTTAGTTTTAAACTCATAATTAAATGTTTCTGCAACAGTATTTCCATAAACATCTTTATAACCCGACTCTACTTTAACTTTGTAAGTAGTGTCTTCTCCAAGAGTTGTTTTGGGTATTACGAAGAGAGTATTACCACCCCAGGTTAAATTAAAATCTATTGAAGGCTCTAAACTTATATATTTTTTAAAATCGACTGGTTTATTATTATCTGTTCTTTCAATTGGAGTATTAAAATATATTTTTATTTTAGTATCTAAAAATTCTGCATTATCCTTTCCACCATCAACATCTATATATCTAATGTGAGGTTTTGATGTTGTATTTAGAATAAGTAATACAATTGTCAGTAAACTTAATACTGATATTACAATTAATACTATTTTGTTGTAGCTTAGGTTTTTCATTAGCTTATGTAAGGTTTTTCTGGAATTGAGGTCTTTTCAATATTTGTTGGCTCTATATATAGATCTTCGTATCCATCCTTATTTGTAACAGCAAATTTACCTGTAATCTTTACCCAATCTCCTTCATTAAATTGATCTTTCCAATTGTAATTTACTTTTAATCCAACAGGAGTAGCATCCGCAGCACAACATCTAATAACAAATCTTCCAACAAAAAATTGTGTGTTTGGATCAATAACTTTTGATGTGAATATAAATCCAATAACTTCTATATCTTTTCCTTTGTAGAAATTAGGATCTGGATTAAAACTCATTGATGCAATCCAATCTCCAATATTATAGTTTTTACTTCCAGTATTAAAATTATCTGCAATAGTTCGACTACTGTTTACTGTTACGGAGTTTAAGTTATCTGCTCTTTGAGCAGCTACATTTGAAGATAAAGCTTGAGAAGGTAGTATTAGTCCAGACATTACAACAGTCAGAATAAATATTGCAGGTACAATATTTTTATTTAAATATGCATCTAATTTACTATTTTTAAAAGGAATAAAAACAACTGCAACAGATAATAGCAACGCTGGTGTGAAAACGAAACCAACAATAATTGTAATTATAAATAAAACAAATTTTCTATCACCAAAGATTTCTAGATTTTGTTTTTTAAATATTATTCTCCTGTTTCTATAAACTTCATAAATAAATCCCACAGTACAAATAATAGCGGATGCAATTGCTGCTCCCAGGATTAAATTGTAATAACTATCTGTAGTGTAATAACTTAATGTTTTTTGTACAAAAGCCGCTACGATAATCCAATAAGCGTAAATTCCGATTGTTAAAAATCCATATATTCTTTTCATAGTATGTAGTTAATCAATAAACCTGCTAGTAAGGACAATAGAGTGACTAATACAGTAATGGTAATTAAAGTTTTAGTTTTAAATGTACTTCTTAACATTGTTAAAATCTTAATATCAATCATTGGGCCAAATAATAAATAAGACACAATAGATCCAACTGTAAAAGTAGATGTATAAGTTATAACTAAGAACGAATCTACACTAGAGCAAACTGAAATTACTAATGAAAATAAAATCATAGCCACAATAGAAAGAGTTGGGCTACTGCCAATAGATAAGACAACATCTCTAAAGTAAATACTAGTAACTGACGCAATTATACTTCCAAAAATTAATGCAGAAGCTACAGTAATAAATTCTTTTTGGAAAATATCTAAAGCTTTTGCGAATTTGTTTTTTATATGATCATCTTGTGGATCGCAGACTTCTTTATAAAAAGAGTCTGTAAGCATATCAAATTGATTTTTTTTATAACTCAAAACAATTCCAATAAAATTAGCAATAAAGAATCCTCCAACAACTCTAGAAATTATAATAATTGGATCTGGATAAATATCTTTAAAAGCAATATAAGTTGTAAGGATTGTTACAGGATTTATAATCGGAGCAGCTAGCAAAAATGTAATAGACTGCGAAACACTAAATCCCTTCATAATTAACCTTCTTGCAACAGGAACATTTCCACATTCGCAAACGGGCATAAAAACTCCAAATAAAGAAATTAACATATGAGATAGAAATCTATTTTTTGGAAGAAACTTTAATATCCATTCTTCTTTAAAAAATAATCCAACTAGAACCGAAATTCCAACTCCTATAAATAAGAATGGAAAAGACTGGATAAGAATACTTCTCAAAGTAGTTAAAAAATCATTCAAGGTTCTTAATGTGTCAGCACCAGCTGGACTTGATAAATAAGTATCTGGTCTAATAGTAATCACAAAAAGTAATCCTAAGATCAATATTGATAAAACTATTTTGTTAAATGTGGAAGTTTGAATTTTCATTTCAGTCTATTTTATCACACAAAAAAGAAATCCCGCTGACGCGGGATTTCTTAAATCTTCTAAAGATTTCACATAGCCATACTATAGAACCAAGTTATCCATTGTTTTCCAGCAGGTGCTATATCATAGTCTACCTTTTGACAATTTGTACAACTCGGAGTTTGATACCTAGCTTCTTCTGACCTACCATCTTTATTGTAATCTAGATTTAATTTTACATTATCGTATTCAAATGGAATGCAATCCAGTCCAGGCTGAGTACAACTTTTATTTATATCTCCAAATCTAGTAAAGTATGCTTTAAGATCTGTTCTACCATTTTCATCACTATCAATTTTTACTCCATTAGTAAATTCAGGAATATTTTCTGTATATGCCATTGCAGCTGTTAATATAGAACCATTGTAATCACAACTTGCATCTGTTGGTTTACAGAACGTTAACATAGAAGTAGGATTTTTAGGATCAACATTTCCGTAAGGATTATAAGATCTAACTTGAATTCTTGTTTCTCCTCCTGCATGTCCCCACCATTCGGCTAATGGTTGGCTTCCAACTTGTTTAGGTAATATTGTTAAATAAGGATGACATCTAACTTCGTCTCTTACTTCTGGTCTATCAATTGGGAAGAATTGAGTATCTGCCGCAACAGGTATGTAGTTTTGATTGTCATTGGCACAATTAGTATCATTTGGTGTGGCACTAGTTACTAGCCTTCCAAAATCCATCCAGCCTCCATATCTTACAATACCGCAACTAGATAGATCATCTCCATTTTCACAAAATCTTGCTTCTAAACTATAAGAATGGAATCTAGTAGCTGCATGTAAACTACTATCCATATGTACTTGAAGTCTAAAGTCTTTTACGCAATTTCCTTGGCTGCAATCTTGATCTTTTCGTACTATCCAAGCTGATCCTTCATGTTTAGTATCGTTTTCCATCTGGTTTGTTTTTACATAAATCTCATTACTCTCATTCGTAGTTTTAGCTGGGAAAGTTTGCCATGGATAAGAAATAGATTGTCCAGGTTTTCCAAACCATGCTCCAGGTTCTCCAAATATATTGTTTACTAGATTAGGGTCATCGTTATGTTGGTGGTCATAATGACACTTTGCTTCTTCATTAACTAAAGTATGATATTTTGTTTTATCATGTTCTGCTTCTGTACAAGGTCTATCATATACTCCTTTGTTTACATCTGTTATTTCTCTGTTTAACATTGCTAAATCTATTCCAACTTCTAACTTATTACTAATTTGAATAGGTCCAGGTGCAGAAGTTGGTGGAGGTACTGGTGTGGGTGTTGGATTTGGATTAGGCACAGGTACAGGATTAGGTATAGGATTTGGCGTAGGTGTAGGTGTAGGGACTGGAACTGGATGTGGGATAGGTTTTGGTTTATTCCACCAAGTAAAAATATTTCTAAGATATGAAAAGAAGTCGCCTTTTTGTTCTGTTCTTGCTTCGTAAGATGAGCTCGAATAGAATGTTGAACCTACAAGACTAAAAGACAGTACAAATGTTATTACAAATACACTTAAAACTAGTGCATATTTACGTTTACGATTTGGCGTGGAGACTTTATGAGGTTTTCCTAAAGTCATAATAAATAAATAAAAAATAAAATAGAGATATATAAAGCATATAAGACTGAAACTATCTTCAATGTATATGGTATATATAAAGGTTCAATCAAAAATGTGTAAATATTGTGTAAATTCAGTAATAATGAGATAAGAATAAAATTCTAACTTGTGATTTATCTAAGCTTCAAATATACTAATATTAATTATTAACCTATATATATGCTTACAAATCTATTCTTTACGTTGTTAAGAACAGTTGCTATTCCTTATGTAACAATCTTATTTCTAAGTGGTACTGCTTTGGGAGAGAAGAATGCATTCTTAGCTGTAACAATAGTTGTTGTTATAGTTACAATTATTTCTGTAATTTGGCAGTTAATTAAAATAATGGGTAATACTGTTGTTTTAAGAGGTGGCAGAGTGATGACATTGCTAATAACTATAATTATTGAGATAATCGCAGCTGTTGGATTTGTAATAACTTATCAATCAAGATTTGGATAAAAAATATGAAAACTATTTATGTAAAAGATTTACAAAAAAATTTATTAATTGATGGAGAAACATTTGTTATTAATGATGTTGAAGTTCTATCAGATAAAAATGGAAAAGCATATGCTAATTTAACTATTGGAGATAAAACAGGAAAACTACCAGCAAAAATTTGGGCAGATAAATTAGATTATGTAGATAAAAGAGCTTTAAAAGCAGGAAATCTAATAAATATATCTGGAAAGATTGATGAATTTAAAGGTGCTCTTCAAATAAACATTTACGATGTAAAGCAAGTAGATGAAGCTAAAATGGAAGACTTCTTAGAAAGTAGCATTTACGATGCAGACGAAATGTACAAAGAAGTGACAGACTATGCAGAAAAGATAGAAAGAAAAGATCTAAAAGCTTTAATTTTAAAGATTCTAAAAGATAAAGATATTGAAAAGAAATATAAATATTGGCCAGCAGCAGAAACTGTTCACCATGCCTTTAGATCTGGATTAATCCAACATGTATTAGAAATGTTAAGCATAATGGATAGTCTTAAAAGATTTTATCCAAATGTAGATTACGATATTCTAACTGCTGGAATTATTCTTCACGATATTGGTAAAACAGACGAATTGTCTGCAACTGGTGTAAGTACAGAATATACAAAAGTAGGAATGCTTGTTGGACATATTGTTAGAGGATCTCAAATCTTTACAGAATTTGGAGGAAAAGATTTAGATGAAGATGTTTATCTTCATGTTTTGCATTTAATACTTTCTCATCATGGGATTCAAGAATATGGAAGTCCCGTTGTACCAGCAACAGTCGAAGGGCTGATGCTTACGAATATAGATAATCTTTCTGCAAAATCTAGAACTGCCGATACAGCAACAGCTGGTATTGCTTCTGATGCTAACTTTACAAGCAGAAATTACTTCTTAGAAAACGCAAGAATTTGGAAAGGAACAAGTTCTTCTAAAACAGAAAAATCCTCAGATGAGGATTTAACAGATGCTACAAGCGCTTTAGAAGATCCTAGTTTGTTCTAGTTGTTTGCTTCTATTCTTTTACTTGCTGCATTACTGTTATTTTGTAATGTACTAACTTCAACATCCTTTATGTCTTCGTATGTTTTTAAAATGAATTGATTTAAATCGGAAATTAGTTCTTTATTGATAGTTATTCCACCAATATCTTCACCCTGTGGCATTTTTTCAGTAGACATTTGAAAACCTTTAAAATCAACTGAATATCCTGTTTGTTCTTTATAAAATGCAATTAATGCATACAGTCGTGCTAACAACCTTTTTTGAGTTAATTCAAGAGTAGGCGTGCTATCAATAGGAATATCAGTTACTTCTAGATTAATCTTTCTACTACTTAATTTTGCCTCATGTTCAATATTTTTAGTATCAAATAAATCCATCTCATTGTTCATTTTGTCAGTATCAGAACAAGATTTGATAATATTCTCATAAACTTCAACATAACCCATAAATGTACGCCCGCCAAGAATCTCTTCATTATTAGAAGATTTATTTTCTTCATCTAGAATTTTTTGTATTCTAGCAACTATTTCCGGATCTCTAATATCACCAATCGCGAAATCTGAGTTTGAAGGCATATTCCCGTCCATACAATATAATTAAAAAATAAATATTCACATAAACTTCATAAATAGACGTTATATTCAGGATATATTAAATTTAACCATTTGCAATGTTTTTCACTTCGAATTAAAATATCCCTTACTTATCTTACCTCAACTTTTCTATGATAGAACTAAAGAATATTAAAAAACTCTATGGAACGAATATAGCAGTTAACGATATTTCCCTAAAAATTAATAAAGGGGAAATTGTTGGTTTACTTGGTCCAAATGGAGCAGGGAAAAGTACAACTATGAAAATGCTTTGTGGATACTTAGTTCCAGACGAAGGAACTGTAGAGATTGATGGTAAAAATGTAAAAGATAACATGCAATCTTCAAAAGAAAAGATTGGATATATGCCAGAAAATAATCCTTTATACAAAGATATTAGAGTAGGAGATGCTCTAGACTTTGCTATGGATTTAAAGAATGTTCCAGCAAAAGAAAGAAAAAAGAGAATGGATAAAATAGTTAAGGCTACTGGATTAAAAGAGGTTTTCTTTAAACCAATTGGAGAGCTTTCTAAAGGTTTTAAGCAAAGAGTTGGAATTGCTCAAGTATTGGCAGGAGATCCAGAAATCTTGGTATTAGACGAACCTACAGAAGGATTAGATCCAAACCAAAGAGCAGAAATTAGAAAATTAATAATTGCATTAGGTAAAGACAAAACAGTAATAATTAGTACTCATGTTATGCAAGAAGTAGAAGCAATGTGTACTAGAATTATTCTTGTAAATAAAGGGAAAGTAGTTGCCGATGGAGATAAAAATACTGTTATGAAAGGTAAGAGTAAAGATGCACTAATTAAATTGAAGATAAAAACAAATCAAGATACAAAACCAGAGTTGAGTAAGATTGAAGGAGTTAAAACTGTAAATGTATTAAATAACCAGTCAGGAGTACAAAGCATTGAAGTAACAGTAAATAGTGCAGATACATTCTTTAATGCATTTACAAATAAGCTAAAAAATAGTTCTTGGACATTATTCGAACTACAGCAAAAACAGGAGAACTTAGAAGAAATATTTAGAGAATTAACTCAAGAATAAACCTAATAACTAATAATTAATTTATAAATATGCAATTGCCAAAGATTAAAAAGCCAACATTCAAAAAGCCAGATTTCTCTAAGATTAAATCTAAGTTTAGAAGACCAGACACAACAGAAGCCAAAAACTTTATGTCTGTTAAGTCAAAAGGAAATCTTAGACTTTCTTTAGTTTTAGCTAGAAGAGAACTATCAAATTATTTCTCAACTCCAGTTTCTTACATAATCTTAACTTTATTTGTAGTAATAGTAGCAATAATACTATTTGCAGCATTCAGTTATCTAAAGTTTGGAACAGCAGATTTAGGTCAATTATTTACTGCAATTAGCTTTGCATTCATAATAATTATTCCTGCTCTAACAATGGGATCTATTTCTAGAGAAAAACAGAGTGGAACAATTGAATTTCTTTTAACCCAACCTATAACAGAGTTTCAGGTACTAATTGGAAAGTTTATGGCATATGCATTTCTAGTACTATTAATGCTTTTATTAACTATTCCTTTGGCTTTTACAATTAACTTAGCTTCACCATTAGACTTTGGACAAGCAGCAATGCAATATATTGGTGGATTTATTCTTGGTCTTTGTTTTGTATCAATTGGAATTGCAGTATCTTCATTCTTTAAAAATGAAATAGCATCTTTACTAACTTCATTATTTATCTCAGTGTTATTTATTATTACAGGTACTCAATTCTTTAATTTATTCCCAATAGAGTTTCAATCTTTAATTAATAAATTTAGTTTATTAACTCACTTTCAATCAATCTCAAGAGGGGTTTTCGACATTAGAGATATTTTATACTTTGCAGCATTTATAATTGTATTTCTAAGTATTGCTTACTATAAACTTTTGAGTGAGAAATACCCTTCAAAAGATAGATATTTAGATTACTCTAGAGTTTTCTTATGCGCAATTCTAATTGTTACATTATTAATTGGATATTTTGGACAATTTATTCCAGGAAGAATTGACGCAACATCTAATCAAAGATATACACTTTCAGGAGCTACTATTAATTTACTAAATAAACTAGATAAGAATTTCGATATTACACTTTATTCATCAGGTAATTTACCACAAGACTTTCAACCAATTTTAAGAGATGTAGAAGATATTTTAAGAGACTATGCTTTTGCATCTAATGGAAAAGTAGTAGTAACTCAAAAAGATCCATCTGCCGATAATATTGCAAAAGATGAAGCAACTGCTGCTGGAATCAAAGAAAATATCTTTGCAGTAAATAATAGCGATTCTAGCCAACAAGTTGCAGGATACTTTGGATTAACATTTGGATATGGTGGAACAAAAGATTTTATGAACTTAAGTTCAGATGTAACCAGTCAATTAGAGTTTCAATTAACAAAGAAAATTAAAAAAGTATCTGGAATAGATAGATTCAAGATCGACTTTATAGCAAACAATGTTAAACAAGCAAGATCTAGCACTTATACTCAATTCAATACAGATTTGGCAGAACTATTTGATGTTACAGATTTAACTTTAGATTCATCTGTAAAGGAAATCCCAGCAGACGTCAAAGCTGTGGTATTAGCAGGACCAAACCAAAAATTTGAAGATTCACAATTAGCAGTATTAAAAAACTACTACAACAATGGAGGCTCAATATTCTTATTAACAGATCCAATTGATATCGATCCATCTGGAGCTCCACAAAAAATAGATAATAGTTTATCAGACATGTTTAAAGAAAATGGCGTTATTGTAAACCAGGATCTTGTGTACGATATGACAAATAATAACCAAATTCAAGCTGGTACAGGATTATTCCCTATAATAATTAACTATCCATTCTGGATGATTTCAAAGCAAACAGCAGAGGGTGCAGATGTAAACAAAGGAGTTGGGACATTAACAGAGCTTTGGGGATCGAGCATTTCATTGGATAGTAGTAAATTTGGAAGTAGTAAAGTAAATAGAATTTACGAAACATCCGATGAATCTAACTTTCAAACACTACCAGATGTTTCAATTCAAATAGACCAAAAATTTGTAGCAAAAGATAGTGATAAAAAACAAACAGTTGCGGCATCTATAGAAAACGAAAAAGGTGGTAGAGCAGTAATTGTAGGAGACTCAGACTTACTATCTGATGATGTTTTAAGTGCATTAAATGGAAGACCAGGTTCTCAAGATTCACTTTCAGTAGCATTTGGAATTTCTAGTATTGAGTGGTTAACAAAAGATGCAGCACTATCTTCAATAAAAATTAAAAATAGAATTGCAGATTCTCTAAATGTAGATGCAGAGAAATCAGCATTAATTATAGGAGTTGGAATTGTATTCCCAATAGTTCTATTTGTAAGTATTGGAGGCTTCAGATTCTATATGAGAAAGAAAGAAGCAGAGAATGTTTATGAATATGATACGGAAGATTAATGACATTACCACCGTAGGTTGTGTCTTGGCAGTTAGGAACGTTGCATGCAACGTTCCTAACTATTGGAGGGTTACTATTCTCTATCGTTTGGCAGTTATTTGGTTACGGGTTGCTAGTTAATGGTTATTAGTTGAATAATAAAAGCTCAAACATATCACATCTATACAGTTATTCTAGAATAAAGTAATATATATCCATGACAAAAGATGAAGCATATAAAATACTAGATCTAGATATTGATTCAGGGGCTACTGAAGAACAAATTAAAGATGGATTTAAAAAAGCTGCTAAAGCAGTTCATCCAGATCTTCATCCAGACGATAAAGATGCAACTGTAAAAATGCAAAATGTTAATGCTGCCAAAGAATTTTTAGATAATCTAGAAGAAGGAGAGGATGTAGAGAAAGTTTATGAACATCAATCTCAAACCTATCAACAGCAAACGACAGGGCAAGATACGCAAAGAGAAGGCGATGATCAACGTGCACGACAACAAGCAAGAGATGAAAGAGCAGAAAGAATGCGCGAAAGAGATAGGATTTATGAACAAGAGAGAAATGAGAGAGAGGCAGGAAGAAGACAGGAATCTGATGAATGGAAAGGAACATACTCAGAGAATGTACATTCTCAAGAATCTAAAGATGTAGGAGACTATTATGATAAAACTGCTCCACAATTTTCTGATTACTTAAAATTTACTGGTGATTCAGATGATCTTTTTTACCAAAGGCTATCAGTGCTTATTAAGCAAATGAAGCCAAACTCTAAGATACTTCAGGATTTTATTGATACTTCAAAAGAAATGAAAACTACTGTAAGTGAAGAGCAAATAATTAAAAAATTAGTTCGTGAAGCAACAACACTTGCAAAGTTATACTATTTCTCACATAAGAGAATTAATCCCAATCTAGATCTAGAGTATTACTCAGAAGTTAAAAAAAGCTTCATATTAGTAATGGAAATATTTGAAGATGTAAAAAGTTTTTCAGGATTAAATACAGAGCTAAGTTTAATAAGGCAAGCTCTAGAAACA
>JBDSRX010000036.1:0-16546 GCA_039929105.1 Candidatus Dojkabacteria bacterium | reverse complement strand
AGAACAAGTTGTAGCTGCAGCTAAGTTTAGAAAGCCTGACTGAACGGGCGCAGCAGGATTACTTGCATTAATAACTGTTAATTCTTGAGCAGTATTACTTGTAGCTATAAAAACGTTTGTACCAGAAACATAAATTGAGTTTGCAGAGTTAGCCATATTTACAGTTCCAATTACAGTTGGAGTAACTAAAGGATTACTAACATCAATAATTGAAAACTCAGGATTTGGAGTACTTTTGGCCCTACCTACGTATGCTTTAGTACCTGAAACAAATACACTTAAAGCCCCTGTATTACCTGTCATATCTAAAGTAGCTGTGATAGTTGGTGCAGTTGGAGGTGAAATACTCATTATTATAAATTCTGAATTCTTATCATCTGACGTAATATAAGCAAAATTACCAGAAATAAAAATGTCTGAGAGATTACCAGCAATAGTTGAAGAAAATACTTGTGATGGTGCAGCCGAATTTGAAATATCAACAACTACGAAGTTAGGAGTACCACTGTCTCTCACAACAAATGCATAGTTTCCAGACACAGCAACTTTAGTGGCTCGCAAAGTATTTGTTAAGTTTAATGTTGAGGCCAAAGAAGGGGATGACCATGCTGGTGATACTACTCTTCTCCAATCTGTTAAATAAAGAGTATAACTTACTGAACTTGCGAAGGGATTAGTCCAACTAACTGTAGAAACAACCTGCTTTGTTGTTGAATCTAAACTTGTGATGGTAAGTGAACGAGTGTATGTACCTATTACATCTGATGCACCAGAAAGTACCCACTTATTTCCTGTTTGAGCTAAACCAAAGGTACCATTTGTTAAATTTGTAAAAGCTTCATTTCTAATTGATCTCGCAGCCTCTAATCCTTCATCTGCAATAAATACTGCTTTGTTTTTTACTGCCATTATTTGAGTACTTTGGATAGCATATGCAAATCCTCCCGACATTGCTAAAACTAAAGCAGAAAATAAAGCCATAGCTAGAACTAATTCTACTAATGAAAATCCTTTTGTAATTTTAGTATATGAGCGCACCTTTAGAATTAATAACAATTGTTTTAATAGTAGTGAAGCTAGTAAAAGAAATAGTACCTGTAATACTTGGATCTCCAAAAACTTTTGAATATATAAAATCATTTATCCCTGTAACCGTTATATTTGCTGGGATATCGTATGCTTGGTCCCCAGTTGTATCTCTTGCAGCGTATGTTAGGCCTTTATATATTGTTACTTTTCCAGTTGAAAAAAATATTCCATAATTAGAATCTAATTGAACAGATTGTGCTTGAAGTTGTGCAGATCGTAAAAGCCTTACTGTTAAATTTACTGAAGAATCAAGCTCATTAACTATTTGAAAGTTTTGATAAATAGGAATTGAAATGCCTACTAAGCTAACAAGAAGTGCAGTTGTTACTAGTACTTCTATAAGTGTGTATGCATGTAAAAATTTTAGTTTATTTTTCATTTAGTTTGTTACTTTTACAAAATCTCCACTAACCCAGCCTAGATCTCCACTTGCTAATCTAATTTGGTACCATCCAGATTGAAAATCTACATAATCATAAACTTCACCAGGAAGTACTTGTCCAATAACATTACCACCTATTGAATCTCTAACATTTAGAGAACCACTATCGTTAGGTAATATTTCAACTTCTTGTACTGCAGCTGCCGGTGGAGTAATTAGATTAGTAGCTGGATCTGGTTCTACATTTGGTGTTTGAACTACAGGGTTTGCATCAGGATTGGTAGTTGAATCTGTACTTTGCTGTGTTTGATTTGGTTGTGCTAGATCCGTAATATTTCCAACTAGACTATAAATTGGAAGAATTACTGCAAAGGCTATGAAGGCTACTCCTAAGAAAACTACAATAAGTAATACTGGCTCTAACAAAACAGTTAAATCTTTAGTCGTTTCTTCATTCTTCTTAAGATAAATAACTCCAACTCTCTCTAGAGATGCTGGTAAATCTCCTGTTTGTTCAGCAGTAAATATCATTTGGCGAGTATATGGAGGAATTATACTATCTATACCTTTATAAGATTCAAAGGCTGTTCTTATTGAAGCTCCAAATTCAATTTTAAGTGCTACATAATTATAGAATTTGCTAAATGCTTTAAAATCTGTTGATTGTTCTAATAATTTAAATGCTTCTTGAATTGGAAATCCAGAACCCAATAATGTCCCCATTAAAAAACCAAATCTAGAGACTTCAATTTCTTTGATAATACTTTTTACAACAGGTGTGTGTAAAAGAATCCATTGGCCTAAAAACTTTGTTTTTGCATTAATAAATACAAAAAAGAAAAATGTAATTAATGAAATTATTATTATTGGTACTACAAAATATCCGTATGTACCCAAAAATTTTCCTATTCCAATAAGAAGCTTTGTAACAAAAGGTAACTCTGTTTTCAAACTTTCGTAAACTGTAGCTAACCTTGGAAGAATAAAAATAGAAATTCCAAGACCAACCACACTCATTAACACTACTATGAATATTGGATATAAACTTGCAGATCTTAACTTTCCCCTAAATTCTCTGTCTCTTTCTAATTGTTCTTGTACAATTTTTAAATTCTCCGTAAGTTTTCCTGATTCTTCACCAATTCTTATTACATTAAGCATTTGGTTAGGAATAAGTTTAACTTCCTGTATACTTTTCCAAAAAGGTAGGCCGTTTTTAACATTTTCTTCAATAGCTAAAATTATTTCATTTAAGCCTTTATTTCTAACATCTAACTTTAAATTTTCAAGAACACTTGCAATATCAAGTCCCGATCGAAGCAGTGTAATTAAATTTTCAAAGAAATAATCCTTATCTTTTGCTGATACTATTGGTTTGAAAAGAAATGCGAATGGACTTGCCTGCTTCTTTTTAGGTCTTAACATCACTACTTCTTGAACAACAGGCACATCTAGTTTAATTGGTTCCAAAACAAAGGAAGGGGCTTTTAGAACCTCTTTTTTTACTACAGCTTCATCTGGAATTTTTTCTTTTCCATTTGTTCTGCTATTTTTTTTACTTTCCAGATTTTGTGTGTGAAGCATATACGTCTACGTTTAATGGAGCAACTCTTAATAATTCTTCAATTGTGGTTATCCCGTTCTTAATCTTAGATATTCCATCATCAAAGAAAGTTCTTGCTCCTTGTTTTAAAGATAATGCTCTTATTTCTTGGCTAGATGGATTATGTAATATTAATTCTTGCATTTCTGCTGTCATATATAGTAATTCGTAAATACCCTGTCTACCTTTATATCCAGTCCCATTACATACTTTACATCCTCTACCTTTATATAGAGTTATATTTTCTGAATCAAAATATTTATCTGAATTTGGAACATTTTTTTCTAACTCTTTTTTATTAATAGTATAACTAAGTCTACAACTTGAACAAATCTTTCTTACTAAACGTTGGGCAATAATTAAATTTAGTGTTGATGAGAGTAAAAAAGGTTCTGCCCCCATATCTATTAATCTTGGTATTGCTGTCGAAGAATCGTTAGCATGAAAAGTAGATAATAATAAATGTCCTGTTAACGCTGCATTGATTGCGATTTCCGCAGTTTCAGAATCTCTTATCTCTCCCACAAGAATGATATTAGGGTCTTGTCTAACAATTGACCTTAAACCTTTAGCAAATGTAATATCTGTATCTGCATTTACCTGTATTTGGTTAACACCTGGAATTCTATACTCTACTGGATCTTCAATTGTTGTTATATTAACCCCTGTTGTATGCAATTTTTTTAATGTCGCGTAAAGGGTTGTCGTTTTACCAGATCCTGTTGGTCCAGTTGTTAGAATCATTCCAAAAGTTTTTTTATAAGCAATCTCTAGCAAGTCTTGATCTCCTGAAGATAGTCCTAAATCTCCTAAATTAAGCTCTCTAATGTATTGTGATAAAAGTCTAATAACTACTTTTTGACCATCTAGAATAGGAATAACTGAGACTCTTAAATCCAATGGTTTAGAATCCACAATCATTCTAATCGCACCATCTTGTGTTGAGAAATGCTGATCAATTCTTAAGTGTGCAAGAATTTTTATTCTATTTAAAATATTTTCATAAATTTCTTTTGTTATTTTTACTACCTCTTGCAAAACTCCATCAACTCTAAATCTAATTAATACTTCTTTATCTGAAGGTTCGAAGTGAATATCTGATGCATTTAAATCTTGTGCGTCTATAATAATTTTCTCAACAATAATTGGAACAGGAGTTTCTCCATTAAGAATAGCTGCGAACTCTTCTGCGAAAGACTTCTTGTAGTTTAATAGAATATCTTTAACATCATCCTCAACTGAATATGCAATTATTAATTTCTTATCTGAATGAAGCTGATCAAGTATATTTTTTATCTCTTCAATTTGATCATAATTAGAAGTTGTAAAATATATTTTTGCGTCATCTTCTTTCATGAAGATTAAATTATATTTTCTGGCAATATCCTCAGGGAATGTTGTT
This sequence comes from Candidatus Dojkabacteria bacterium, assembly GCA_039929105.1. GTDB lineage: Bacteria > Patescibacteriota > Dojkabacteria > J137 > J137 > JBDSRX01. Next base: position 12,070 of record JBDSRX010000036.1, on the reverse strand, counting down.
ACAGTATCTGGAAGTGGTGGGTTCGAATTTAAATCTGCATAAGGTACCCCATAATATTCAGCAAATGCCTGTCCAATAATATCTCTATTAATTAGTTGGCTTGCATTAAGGTACTCAAGTACACTGGAATTATGCTTATTAGCATAATTCTTTGCCTCTTTTGCGTCCTCATCTTTTATGTAATTTTCTTTTAGGAGCAGATCTAGTATCTGCTCGTCAGTAAAGTTATGCATTTAGTGTTTTTGTGATATACGAAACAATGTCGCTAATTGGGATGTCAGACTTAATGAAGTATTCTGAAGCGCCTAAACTTAGTGCTTTTGCTTTATCTTCATCTTGACTAAGGTTTGAGATTACAACTGAAAGTGTTTTAATATTAAACTCTTTTATTTTAGCTAAAACACCAAACCCATCTAACTTAGGCATCACAATGTCTAAAATTGCTAAATCTACTTTATTATTCTTTAATTTTTCTACTGCTTCTTCACCATCAAATACAGTAAGAACATTGTACCCTTGATTAGTTAACTTTAATTCTAAAGCTCTAGACAATGGTTTCTCATCTTCTGCTACCAGAATTGTTAGTTTCCCAGATTTATTAGGATCTGCTTTTGAGTTTTCTAGTGGCGCTTTCTCTATTGGGATTTCCACACTGGGAACTGCTACAGGTTCTACAGATTCATCTTTTGCTTGAACTTCTACAATTCCTTCTGAGGTCGGAGGAGTTTTAACTTCCTTAACTTCAGGTACTGGAACCTCATCTTTTTGCTCTGCTTTCTTTTTAGACAAAGCTTTCTCGAGAGGTACGAACATAACTTTTTTCTCAGGCATATTGTGTTAATTAACTTAACTAATATACTAGAGAATATACGTACAAAATGCAAGGAAAGTTTAAATTAGTTTTATTTGTTAATTGTCATTTGATCTTCTTATAGTCTCATCACAAATTTTACAAAGAGAAAAAACTAAATGATCTGAAGTATCGCTCTGAAGAGTAATGTTTTTCTTTTTTAATTGAACAGAAGTTTTTAATATATTTGACATATCATATATTTTTAAATACTCACTATAATTGCTAACCAAGAAGATAAGATTTTCTAAATCTGTATGAAACATTTTGAGCGCAAGTAAATATTTATAATTTTTTGTAAATTTTATTGGATCTTGCCCTTCTGAAAGATCATGAGTGAAATCTATTCCACTAAAATCATACGCTGTATCAGGATAGGCAACATTATCATCGATTGGGTTTTGGAACTCATTGAAAGCGAATGAAGATAATCTGGCAAGTGCAGTTAAATACTTTTGAGGTTGGTTAACAAATTCTTTTAAAGTTGTAGCAAAAAACTTGGGGGATATTCTTTCTTTTATAATTTCCATTCAAGCTTCTAATACTTCAACTATATTCACATCTGGAATTCCTAATAATTCACTTTCTCTTCTTCCTAATTCTAAGCTGGCAAGATCACTTAAATAGTATAGATATTCTAGTGTTGAATTAGGAAAAAACTCAGATTTTCCTAAAGCAGCTAATATCTTTAAAGTGTCCGACGGAACTTCACTTCTAATCGTAGGGATTTTCAAAGCCTTAACTAAACCTTTAATATTACTTACTATTATGTCGTCAAATAAACTAATTTCTCCTTTACTTAACGATATTATATTTCTTGATGCTAAATTCATAGAAGCTAAAAAGATTCCTATCTGACTTGAATGTATTTTATAATTTGCATCAAAAATTGATTCTTCTAAAAATATTTTGTTCATTATGGTAAAACTAAAACTTGGTTTGGAAATATTAACGCATGCTCTCCATTTGGTAAGAAACCAATTTGTGCATAATTTGAACTTTCAATTGTTGTCCATTTGAAAGGATCTCCGTAATGTCCTGCCGCAATCCACCAAAGTGTGTCTCCATATTGAACAGTATACTTTCCATTACTTGCTGGAATATCTCCTGCAATATATTGAGTTGGAATCCAATATCCAGCCATATTTATTTCTGTTTGAGTAGAAAGACTTTTCTTATAGCCATCTTCAGTATGTCCGGAGGGAAGAACTGAACTGTTTGTCGTATCGCTACTTTCTTCTATACTGGTTGTACTTGCTCCTTCAGATGCGTCTGATGGTGTATCTGAATTGGTCTCAGGTGTATTATCAGTATTTTTAGAATCAGGCTCCATAACATCCTCACCATCCATTGCATTATCAGAAGTTTTAGAATCAGGCTCCATAACATCCTCGCCATTCATTGCATTATCAGAATTCTTAGAAGAATCTGTATTTGAATCTTGTGTATTGTTAGTAGTATTTGCTGGTGGATTTGTATCTGAATTAATTAATCCAGTATTATCTGCTGTTGTATTTACTACATTGTTATTTAGACCTCTATTAATTACTAGCGCTAAACCAATTAAGAAAACTATTACAAGCAATGATATAACTATAAAAAGAGCATTTCTTGCTGCGTCACTTTTTGATTCTGTAGACTCAGATGTTTTAGTTTCCTCTTTTTTTGTATCTTTTTTTTGCTCATCGGCCATAAAATTGTATTAAGAAGTAAGTAATGTTTTATAACAAATTTTATCATAAATTAACACCTAATTTATTTTCTTAATTATATATATATTTCTGCTACATAGATTTATATGTAACTGATGATTAGGTTGAATTAAGAACTGTGACTTGCTAAAATCTCATGTACCAATGTTAATCAATAAACGCAGATGTAGTTCAGTTGCCTCTAAGCTCAAGTTGAGACGAATGAAATGAAGTCGAAACTTAGGAGCGCAGTGAGACCAGCGAAGCTGGTGTAGAACGTGAATGTAAGTAATGTGACATACCAAATTATGCAGATGTAGTTCAGTTGCCTCTAAGCTCAAGTTGAGACGAATGAAATGAAGTCGAAACTTAGGAGCTTAGTGAGACCAGCGAAGCTGGTGTAGAACGGAGAGAAAGTAATGTGACATACCAAATTACGCAGATGTAGTTCAGTTGGTAGAACGCTTCCTTGCCAAGGAAGAGGTTGCGAGTTCGAGCCTCGTCATCTGCTTTTAAGTTAATTACTACTGTGCGAGAAGCCTGTCGCGAGCGTAGTCGAGGGAAGCCTCGTCATCTGCTTTTAAATTCTTAGTGTCTGAATCCCAGACAAACAGCAAATCAAGCTCTTTCTTCAACTTTTTCAGGTCAAAGTTCTATTTTTACGGATAAAATAAATGGAATTGACGTTATATCTTCTATAAATACATATAGAAATATAAAAGTTATAGATCAATGGACTAAAGGAGATGTAACATCTGGTAAAGAATTAGTTTTAGAAACTGATCCTGCTGGAAATGTAACAATAAAATTTATTCGAAACTATATTGGTGGGATTGTTAAATCTAAAATTGAACAATTAAAAATAACTCCTGAAAATGTAGCAGACTTTCTTACATATATTATGTCCAATTATGGAGGATTAACAAGATTAGATAGAAATCTTACAACTAACAGAAATAAGTTAGATTCTTCTTATACTGATGGAATATCTAAAAATGCTATGGAAGTAGGAGCTATAGTAGAACAAAAAACTATATTAATAGAACGTAAGGATGTGTATAAAGATAGCCTTTGGGAATACTGTTATGTTGTTACTAGATTAGATGAAAATTTGCATATTATTACAGGCGTTGAAGAAATTCGTTATAACAACCAAGTTGTTTTCGTTCATAATATTAATTCAATGACTGTGATTGAATCTTAATTACAAGCTCTTTAATTTTCCTATTCTCTTCATTATCACTTTTCAATAGAAACTTACTAACAAAGTCCTCTATTCCCCAATATCTAACTACTATTTTATCTTGACACTTAGGTTTTAAATAAAGTGATCTTCCTAATGTAAATTTAAATTCTTTAAAACTATTTCCAGGTGTTAAAGCATTTGGCCACCAAGGCTCTCCCTGTAATTCACTTATTTCAACTGCATAATCATTTTGATTGGCAATTTCTTTTAATTTATCTGGTGATATTGAAAAAGGTTTTCTTAATATTAGATTATCTAACTTATTAATTAATGGAATTCTGTTTTGATATTTAGTTTTGTAATAATAATTAATACCAAGAACTACTTTATTATTTATATTTGAAACCAAATCAAAGATCTTTTTAAAGTCGTTTAAGCCTGATGAGTTTATATAGATCGGTAGATTGAAGTATTTATTTACAGTCTTTATTACTTCAAGTTCATACTCACGAGTAATAACTAATGAATATTTTCCAAATTTATTAAATAACTCATTGTCAGTTTGTATTGTAATAATACATTTAGAGTAAGTATTCTTAAGTGCTTTTAATAAATCCTCCAAATATTCCAACGATATTTTTGCAATGGGATGAGATAGATCTATAACATCATTTTTATTAATTAGATTTATATAACTTTCGTGTATATGTTCTTCTGGCCAACGCATTACTTTGATGGGACCAACATTCAATACAACTTTAATATTATTATTTAAACAATAGTCTAGGTAAGGTTTATAGAAATCTAAATCTTTATCCCACCTTATAGATAACCTTATTTTGCTGATATTAAGTTCTTTGTGAATATAAGCTAAAACATCAAGAGGTTTTAATTGAGTATCAAAGAATATTTGATGTAAAGGGTCAAAAGAACATGCGAATGTAATATCTTTAAAATTTTGAGTTGAAGTTTCCCTATAAGAATTTATTAGGTTTTTTATATTAGAAAACATTCTCTACTATAACTTAAGCAGCTTCTTTTTCAGGTTCTGGTAAATCTGTAATTACTTTTGGTAATTCTGAAGAATCAGAAACATATTTAATAGAAACTGAGTTAACGCACTCTCTTGTATTTTTTTCTGTTAAATGTTCTCCTACAAATTCATGACCCAAGTGAGCATGACAATTAGCACATTCTATTTCTGTTCTAGAACCATCTGGGTCTGGTAGTCTTAACACTGCTTTTGGAAAGCTATCGTCAAATGCAGGCCATCCACAGAATGCATTAAATTTAGCCTCGGAACTAAATAGGGGTAAATTGCATCTTCTACAAATAAACGTTCCTTTTTTGTAAAAATCATCATATTCACCTGTAAAAGGAGCTTCTGTTGCTTTATCTTCAATTACCTTTCTCTCTTCTTCTGTAAGTTTGTTGTACTGTGGAGCCATATTTCTTTATTAATAAATACAAATATATATTATCATTTTCTGTCAAACTTTCAGATAGTCACCCAATGCTTCTTCAAATAACTCTTTATTCTCTTCGTATAGTTGTTTATATTTAACTTTTATTCCATATATTACATTTCTAATTACTGTATCTACTTCATGTTGGTTTAGATAATAGTCTTTACCTTTCATAGCGAGTAAATTTCTCATATTTCCAAATCTAGTTCTAACATGGTTAAATATTCCCCAAGGGTTTGGTTTATTACTTCCAGGTGGATTATGTGTTGCACTTTCTACAAGTCGAACTGTAAGAAAATTCGAAAAATCTTCTATTGCTGCATCTCTAGAGTTGGGATTAGTATTTTCTTTAAGTCTTTTAATAAGCTCATCCTCTTTCTGAATCTGCTGATAGGGTGTAAGATTTTCGAAATTAGCAAATGAATTCATACAAAACATTAACAATTATTTATATTAATATACTATCAAATCTATTTAAGAATTCTAGGAGAAACTTGAATGCGTCAATAGCTAGTGACAATTTTTTAATTCCCTCCAGTAACAGTTAACTATATTTAATATATTACAGCTATATAGCAGCAATTCTGTGCATCCCATAACCAACAGCACTATCGATTATAGTTGACTATAATTATATATCCCAATAATATCTACATGGGTTAGGATCCTAAGACTAAGATAGTTAAGTACATTACTTTTTATATATAGATATATGCATAAACGCGTATTAGTTGTTGGTGGTTTTGCCTTATTATTGGCTCTACCTACATCAATTTTTGCTAATGGCAATCAAAATTCGATAAAAGAAAAATTCAACCACTCTATTGGTGTAGTTGATCAATCAGAACCATGGGATTATTGGTATGAAACATTAATTAGTGCCGATGCACAAGGTTTCTATAAACAAGAAAATTTGCAGCAAGACCTAGAATGTAATAATGCTGTGTGCATTACAACAGAAAAGGATCATGGTGATCATTTTGCTCGTTTAGCATTAAGTCCACAACAATATCCTGGGAATGTAAATATTGCACAATTAAGTGAACAAAGAGATGCATATTCATATGATGCAGCACATAGATGGTTTCCAACTACAAGTAATCCTGTAACTATGGAGACAAGAATGCGATTTTCACCTAACTTTCATGCAGATGGAACAGGCGGAGCTATTGGAACAACAATTGTAGAACTTTGGAACGCACCAGACTACTACACAGATCCTACTGCAGATATTACAAGAGACAATAGTGGTTTTAGAACTCACTTTGAAAATACTTTCGTAATGGGTTTCACTTGGACAGATCCTGCTACTTTAGGAGGTTTGTTTAAAGGTTTTAAAGCAACAGTAAGTGATAAAACTGGTTTACCTTCTGCTTCTTACGACCTAAGTGGTGTAAATATAAATGACTGGTTTACTGGTAAAATAGTTTGGTCTGTTGATGCTCAAGGAGTACAAACTATCTCATTCTATATTGACGATGTGCTTGTTGGTAGTACTGTTCCAGCAATCCCAATGCCACCGCTAACTGTAAATATTATACAAGATAATGCACAAGTAACTTTTGGTCCAGGAGGAATTGTATATGTTAGAGCAAATCCTACTGCGTCTCAATACTTAGATGTTGATTATGTTAGTATAAAGCAATAAAATGCTTGGTTAAGCGTACAGTGGGTCCAAGAGATTGGACCCATTTAAAATTTAAAAATATGGATGAGAAAAATAAACTACCTGCAATCTTAAAAATACACGAGACCATTTAAATATTATTTAGATGATAAGCTTGAAGCCTACTATCACATAGGGTTTCATAACTACTCGGTGAATCTGGATCGAGATCAATATATATTTCATGTAATTTTGTTAGTACCATTTAAAATAACAAACTTTGAAAATATTTACAGAATAGAAAAAATAGCTCTACAAGAATTATTTTCAGTAGATTCGAGCTTAGATTGAGATGATTCTATATTCTATATGATTGTAGAGTTTAACGAAGGAGCAAAACTAACGCCAGATTTAAATCTAATTAGAAGTATTAATAAAAATAAAAAGAAGATTGAAATAGAACAAAAAGTAACTTTAAACCATGCAATTGCAATAATCCCAAAAAAATTCAGCAAAACATATACTCTCTTTAAATTTATTGCAAAGTATTTTAGTAAAGACAAGGAGTTGGGAATGATTGTAAATCACTATAAAGAGGCGATTGATATTATAGAATCTATAGACCATGTAATAGATGTTGAAAGCTTTGAGAAAAGTATTGAATAATAATGGCGGAATTTTTTTGTATCATTGCGAGCTTTAGATTTTGGTTGGCAGTGCCCACCTGAATTACTCTTTTGTTATAAGCCCAACAGAGTTGCGCCAATTTCCTTTTGTGTCATTCCGAACGAAGTGAGCGGAGGAATCTAGTGACCACATAATGTTGAGTGTAACTCAGCCTTACTGTTCAACCTTCAGATATGTGGTAAAGATTCCTCGACTTCACTCACCATGACACAAATGTTGCAGTAGTTTTCCTGCGCGCTATAATCAATCAATTAAATTTTTCTTCTTTATGATCGAACACATTAATCCAAATCAAGTACCGCCTGAAATGGATATGACATATATTAGTTTAGTTTTAGCTACAATTAATATTCGACCTCTCAAGCGACTTGATGATCCTGACAAAGCATTAACAATTAGAAAACAAAAAGAAGCTCATTTAAGAATTGCTAAAGCAATAGTTGAATCTGAAATTCCTGTTACTAAAGAGTTAATGGACTGGTGGGGTGAAAATCTATTTGGAATTTTGAACAATGTTAATTTAGAAAGATTTATTAGTCAAGATTCTCCTATCTTAAAACAAGCATTGCAAATTTTCTTTAATTTCGACCTTACTGAAGGATGGAGTACATTTGAAGATAATATTGGAAAAAGATTAAGCTCTTACGAATGGAATTCTGCAGAAGCACATATGGCAAGAAGTCAATTAAGAGCGTTTAGAAAAGTAAAGGGATACATCTCTGAAATATAGGCAACATAGTGCGCACACTATTATCTTCGTGCTTTAGCTTATCTCTTTCTGCTATAATTCATAAGCTTAATAACCTTATATGACAGATAAATTGAGAATTCGGAACTTTTGTATTATTGCCCACATAGACCATGGTAAGTCTACTCTTGCGGACAGATTAATAGAACATACAGGTGCAGTTTTGAGAAGAGAAATGAAAGATAGAATGCTAGATACACTAGAATTAGAGCAGGAAAGAGGTATTACAATTAAACTTCAGACAGCTAGATTATTATTTCCGTATAAAAAAGAAAACTCAAAATTATCAGAGAGATCCCTCGACTCCGCTCGGGATGATTCAGTAACTCTACCCGAAAACGGAGAATACATTCTAAACTTAATTGATACTCCCGGACATGTAGATTTTTCTTACGAAGTTTCGCGTTCTGTGGCGGCTAGCGAGGGTTGCCTACTACTTGTAGATGTAACTCAAGGTGTTCAAGCACAAACTCTTACAACTGTTTACAAAGCGATGGAATACAATTTAAAGATTATTCCTGTTCTAAATAAAGTAGACATGGATATTGCAGAAACTGAGAGAGTTAAAGCCGAAGTTATGGAGACTTTTGGATTTTCTGAAGACGAAATTATTTTAGCTTCTGGAAAGACAGGAGTTGGAGTTCCCGAAATTTTAAACGCAATTGTTGAGCGAATTCCAGCACCAGATAAATACTCGAGCCAGGTTTATACTCCAGAACAAGCAGATTTAGACAGTATGGATAAAACTCCTGTTGGAGAAGCACATGATGTTACAGGAGTTACAAAAGCTTTAGTTTTCGATGCATTCTTCCACGAATATAAAGGCGCAACTGCATTAGTAAAAGTAATTTCTGGAGAATTAAAGAAAAACCAAAAACTTTATATGATTGGTACAGGAACGGAAGTAACTCCAATTGAAATTGGATACTTAACTCCAAAAATGATAGCAACAAATGTTATTAAAGAAGGAGAAGTAGGTTATGTTGCAACAGGTTTAAAAGACATACATGTTGTTCACTCTGGAGATACAATTACACATTGGATGCACGATGGGTCGCATAAAAATATTGAATTACTAACAGGTTATAAATCTCCTAAACCAATGGTCTATGCAAGTTTGTACCCAGTAGAAGCTAGCGACTACCCTCAATTTGCAGAAGCTTTAGAAAAGCTATCTTTAAATGATGCTGCATTAACTTACCAAAAGGAATATTCTCAAGCATTAGGAACAGGATTTGTTTGCGGATTCTTGGGTTTGTTACATTTAGAAATTACACAAGACAGACTAGAAAGAGAATATGGAATTGATTTAATTGGAACAACACCAACTGTAGAATTTAGAGTTCAATTAACATCTAAAGATTATGCAAAAATTGGAGTTAATGTTTCCAATATTGATAGCGAAACAAACATTGCTACAATTAGAACTGCGGCAGAATTCCCAGAACCAACCTACTCTGCAGAAATTTATGAACCTTGGGTTAAATTAGAATTAATTACACCAGAAGAATATATTGGTCCAGTTATGGAACTTTGCCAAAAACATAGAGCCGTTTATAAATCTATGCATTTTTTAAGTAGACTTTCTAACAACTCAAAACACGCAGTAATAGAATACGAAATGCCAACAGTAGAAATTATTGTTAACTTTTTCGATAAATTAAAATCAATTTCTCACGGATATGCATCTATGGACTACTCTTTTATAGATTACAGAGCTGGAGATATTGTTAAAGTTGGAATTTTAGTAAACGACGAACCTGTAGAAGCTTTATCTTTCTTAACACATCGAACAAACTCTCATCGAAGAGGAAAAGAAATTGTAGAAAAATTAAAAGATATTATTCCAAGACAAAACTTTAAAGTTCCAATACAAGCAGCTATTGGAGGAAATGTTATCGCTAGAGAAACTATTGCAGCATACAAGAAAGATGTACTTGCAAAGCTTTACGGTGGAGACATTACAAGAAAATTAAAACTTTTAGAAAACCAGAAAAAAGGAAAGAAAAAAATGAAAACTTTTGGTAAAGTTGAAATACCAAAAGAGGCATTCTTAGAAGCTTTAAAAGTAGATTAATATGACAATGACAACAACATCTCTTTTAAGTGAAAAGTATGAAGCAGAGACTAATGAGTCTGTTAATTATGACTTAGTAGCAAGTTCAATAATCACAACCTATGTTAAAGAATTCTTGCCAGATGCCTATATTACTCCCTACGTTAAAGTACAAAAGATTAAAGAAGAAGTTGTACTTAGTGTATTAATCTATGAAGTATCAACAAACAGAAGACTTTTTGCTAATTTTTCCTTTAATACATTAGAAAAACTTTATAACGAAAGGAATCCAGATGCTCTTGACGAACAATTAAAAGCAGTAATAGGAAGATTTAGACCTGAGGTAAAGTTAACATTCGATAATTTTAAAGATAATGGATTCAACAAATTTGAATTATTATATACTCAGTAAGATTCTCCTTTTTTCTGATAACGTCGATAAGCTATAATCCTAGATGGTTTTAATAAAATATATTCCCTCTATTAGAGCTTGCTAGCTATGTAATTTAGATATTAATTGTCTACTGATGCATTATTTAAAAGCGTAAAGAAAGTACCTTCTTCTAGACTTGAACCAAGCTTAGTAAGTGCATTACTTAATTGGTTTAGCCCATTTAAATCGTACTTGTCGTTTGAAATTGCAGTAGAATATTTTGAAAGTCTTTGTAAAAGTTCCCCGAGAATTTTTTGCTTTCTAAGTGATTCAAGAATATCTTCATTTTCAGAACCAGGAGTGTTAATTACAACATCCAAATCTACAATTCCTTCGTTAATAATCGAACGTATTTCTTGAATTTTGGAAGATATTCCCATCACAAGTTGCAGATTATCTGTACTGTCTAGCATAGATTTTAGAAAATATTTAATTGAAAATATTAACTCTGTCTACTAAAAGTGTCAACAATAATTAAGGGCTATATTTTTCGTGTAAAATTTTATCTGCGCCTAAACTTCTTAAAACATTTTCCATATCATCTACCATTTGTGGTCCGCCACAGATGTAGAACTCAGAATTTGCATAATCTAAATTTAATTCTGGTACTACAGTAGTTACTCTACCTAACTTAACTTCGACTCTTTTATCTTGTTCTACTGGAATATGTTCTAAAGTATTTCTTGTTACAGCCTGTACATATTTAAAGTTTTTGTTATCTATAAATTCTTTAAAATAAGGATATGCAATTTCACTTTCGAAAGTTCCAACTCCAAAAATAAAAGTTACTTTATATCCTCTATTTAATGCATCTTTAGCCATTGAATAAAATGGTGCAATTCCTGTTCCTGTTGAAATAAATACTTTATGGAAATTATTTTCTTGAACTACAAATTTACCGTATGGACCAATAATTAAATTCTCCATTCCTGCTTCTGCAGTATCGAAAAATTGTGAAGCTAATCCTCCAGGTTTAGTATCTATTAAAAGAGTTAAAACTCCATCTTTAACATCCCATACAGAATAGCTTCTTCTGTATAAACCAGAAATTCCTACTCCAATATATTGACCCGCTTTCCATTCAAAATCTAAGGGTGAGGTGTAATCAAAGAAAAATATATTTTCTGCAATCTTTTTCTTGGAAATTATTTTTTCTGTAGATTTGTAAAATTTCATTATTGAGGATTTGAATTCATTTTATCCATCCTCACATTAATAAATTTCTTCATTCCATCTACAATTGCTTTCATATTTCTATTCATTCTTAAAATGTTATGAAACTCTGACATTCGAACTTCTCCGTTAGAATGTAACTTTATCTTATCAAACATATGAAAAAGTTTTTCA
>JBDSRX010000035.1:0-27975 GCA_039929105.1 Candidatus Dojkabacteria bacterium | reverse complement strand
AAGTGGCTCATTTATGCTTCTTTAAATATTATTCTTTTTAACAGTGATTCTTGAATTTTATTATGCATTCTCATAATTTCATTTATATTTACACCAGTTTCTTTTGATATTAATTTGAAGTGCTGTTTTCTTTCGTAATAACTTGCACATTCTAAAAATAACTGCCTTAACCATTTTTCTGCTCTGAGTTTATCTTGAACTCTCTCTGTAACATTATTTTCAGGTGTTTCAAGCTTCTTCATAACTATGCCATGTAGATAGATTCCCCATCATTGTGTGTAATTCGAAAGCTCTAGATTTAGTAATACCAGTTTCTTCAGCAATTGTACTTAGCTGTGAGTTTCTATCTTGAAAAGATAATCCACTTATAAATAACCTAGCAATTTTTTTATTTGCCTTAGCTTCATTTTCTGAAGAATTTACACCCGATTCTAATTTCACATCAACTATATTTGGTAAAAATTTATTCATATTCTTAAATTAAATCTTTGTATTTTAAAAAAATGTTCCAAGCTTGTCCCTCATCTATTCCCATTTGTGACATTTGATCAAAATCAAGTTTAACATCTTCATATTTAGTAATCTCGTGAAGATATATAACCCATTCTTCTGCTCCACTAGCCTCATTAATCACAGAATGAAGTTCTATTACTTTTGCATCGATTCCTTCTTGAATATGTCTTTTTAATATTGAGGTAATCCATCTATCTTGCGCACTTATATCATCAAAAAATTGAGCTTGGGTTAATCTATCTTTATCACCTATATCCATTTGAATGTTTTAAAACTCTTTAAATGCATCCGAACTTACAACCTTTAATCTTTGGATTTCATTCAATTCTTTTACTAAGTTAAATGAAATGCCAGTATTATCAGCTACTTTCTGAAACATAGCATCGTTTGGAAAGTGTAAATTAGTCTTATTAAATTCTTTATCTCTTAATAAATTTCCTACAGCAGTATATGTCTCTAATAAAAGATTATCGTAAAGTGCTTGTACAGTAGGTGCATCTAAAAGTAATTGTTCCATTAAATAATCTATTACATCAAATGTTAATAGTGAATCTGCACCACAACCTTCCAAAGCTAAAACAACTGCATGTTTTCTTCTGGTAGGATCTTCAAACTCCTCAAATCCAAACAAAGGTCTTTGGAGTAATGGATCTTGAATAAGATTAGGATTATCGCTCATATTTATAATTTAATAATTAAATTACTGAACTTTAGGAATGTTAACATTTAGCGGCATTTAAAAGGATGGCTTATAGTTTATTCCTCATTCACTTTTACGCTCATAATTATTTAAATACTTCCTTTATTTACAACGATACTCTAAAATCAGTTAGATTTAATAATACTATGACAAAGAAGTGGCTTCATATAATCGGAGTTTGTGGTAAAGCTACTGCAAATATTGCAAAAGAATTCCAAACCATGGAATGGTTTGTTACGGGTTCTGATAACCAATATCTCCCACCTGCGTCAGATATTTTAGAAGAAAATAAAATTAATACTGTAGAAGGTTTCGATTTTAAACATCTTACAAAGAGTTATTGGTCAGAGAAATTACGAATCACGAATGACGAATTGAATATAAACGAAGATCCAGATTTAGTTCTATTCATTAGTCACTTAACAACAAAAAATAAAGAATATCTTTATGCTAAAAAAAGAAATCTAGACATTAGGCCTTACGCGAAAATTCTTAAGCAATATTTAATAAAACCAGAATCTGTTGTAGTAATCGGAACAGCTGGTAAAACAACCACAACTTCTTTAATTACATTTCTATTTCAAAAATTGGGTTTAAATCCAAGTTATATGATTGGAGCAGATGTTGTAGATATTCCTGATTCATTAAAAATTACTGACACTCAATGGTCAGTTATTGAAGGAGATGAATATCATAATCCAGACCCAGAAGTTGAAGGAAAAGCAAAATTTCTAGAATACAAACCACAATATCTAGTAATTACAAAAATAGGTTGGGAACACTTTGATATCTACCCTACTCAGGAAAAGTATATAGAAGAATTTAAAAAAGCTGTAGAAATTGTTCCTGAAGTTGGAATTATTATTGCAAAAGATGGAGATAAAAATATAGATGCAGTTTTAAAGGCTGCTAAAGCAAAAGTGATAAAATACAAAGCACGAAATTCGAATGAAGAAATCCAAAAAGGTACTTGGAGTGTATTTAAGAAAAATAATGAATATATAATTGAAGATGGGAGAGGTTTTGAAATATTAAGATTTCAAACTGAACTTTTAGGAGAATATAATTTAGAAAATATTCTTGCAGCAGTAATTTTGGTTTGTAATCTACCAGCTGCATCAATTCCTAATGAAATAATGATGAGAGGAACAGGAAATCTAAAAGATATAGCTCAATTTATTTCAGAATTCCATGGAGTTAAAAAAAGATTAGAACATGTTTATAAATCTGAAAATTTAATTGTTATAGATGATTTTGGAATAGCTCCAGATCGAGCTAAAAACTCCTTAGAAACTATTCATGAAAGATATCCGTCCTACAAGATAGTTTCAATTTTCGAACCCAATGCAGGCTCAAGACCAGGAGATAAAAAAGCTTTTGACAAAGCATATAAAGATTCATTAAATCTTTCCGAGTTAGTTATTATTCCAGATCTTTCTGAAGTAACTCCAGGATTAGCAACATCTACTGATATGGCTGAATGGTTAAATGGATTAAATGTTAATACAAAACACGTTCCAAATTCTGAACTTTTAGAATTTCTAAAACAAGAAGCTGAAGTGCACAAAGAAAAGTTAATTATAGTTTTCTTTAGTACATACAAACTTACAACTATTGAGGAGGAGCTAATCTCGTCATTATTGTAGTGTGTCATTGCGAGGAGCAAAGGGACGTGGCAATCCCGTCGCAATGACATCTCAAAAGTTCCTCACGCTGTCAGTCACTTTCATAAAGAATTAGAAGATTCTAACACTGCAATATATTCATCCGAGTTATTCATCCATTTTATATATTCTGTAATCGCTGTAAGTTCAACAAACTTAACTTCTTTTACCATTTTTAAATCTTCAGGTTCGTTAATTGAGAGAGAAATATCGTTTGAAAATCTTTTTGATTTAACAAAATATCTAAGCTGTAGGTACTCATTTTCTGGCCAAGTTTCATCTCCACTAACTAAATAATAACCAAACAAGTTAGGTGTTTCATCCTCACTTAATGTTAAGCCTGCTTCTTCAAAGCATTCTCTTTTAACAGTTTCTAGATAATTTTCATTTTCATTAGGTTTGCCACCAGGAAGCTGCCATTTACCTGGTTTTGTACTAACAATAATTACTTTATTATCCATAGTAATAAACCAAAGATAAATTTGGTGTATTACTAGTTTTGGTACAGTTTTAGATTTATAGAATATCGATTGTGGCATTAAGGCAGATTCACTCCTCTAAAATAATTATCCCTATGCTCTAGGAAATAAGAATTAGAATTATACCAATCTTTGTCTGCAAATTGTGCATAACAACTATCAGAAGTGAACAGAGCAATGGGTTTCCCAATACATTCTTTAAAATCAGCTAATTTATCAAAAGCTTTTTCTGGAATGCTTAACGTTATTCTATCAATATAATTTCCGCTTTGAGTATTGTAATCGTATTCATAAATTAAATATGTCATTGCTGTATCTGTACTAATATCATGTACAAAAGTTTCAGTTTTATCATCTCTGGTCTTTCCTCTGTAGTAAATATAATCATTATCCGCTTGATCTAAAACAGCTATTGCTCCATCTTGGATTACTCTTGCCACACATGCTCTTTTAATCAAATTATTTAATGAAGTATCTTCAGTAATTAATCTTCCACAGTCCATAAATACCCTGGGTTGACCATTAAATTGGATGTATGGTCCTGGGATTCTTGTATCACCTATTACTTCAGAAAGATGTAGGGCTGCGAAAGTTGGATTTGGATATAGAGAATAATCAACATTAATACCTGTGTCGGAACTAGTATCATTTGGAATTTCAATTACAGCAGGGGGAGTTGCCGAAGAAACTGGTTGATCAACTGTTGGTGCTTTAACTTTATTCCCAAGTAGGGCAATTACAACAAAAAATATAAATACCAAACAGAGTATAATCAAAGCGATCCCTAAGATCTTTTGCTTTTTAGTAATATTTTCTAAAGTAAATGCCATTGTTTTTTTGCTAATATATAAAACTCTTAACTAGTTTATAACTCAAGTTATTCTATAACATGCCAATAACCACTGCAAAAGATTTATTAAGCAAACATAACTTTCTCCAGCCCACGGATAATAAGAGACACCCTAAACACGAGTTTCAAGCTTTTGCATATAAATTAGCTGCAGATCTTAACGATCTTGTTAACTTAAAGTTATACATGCGAATAACACGAAATTTAGATAGATCTTTAGTTGAGAGAGCCTACTCTTTTGCAATTGATTCAACAACAGAGAATAAAGGAAGAGCATTTCTTTGGAAATTAAAAGATTTGAGGCTTGAACTTCAAAAGTATAGAGATTCTTTAAACTTCGATTATGAATTTGTAATGAAAAAAATGAAGACATTTCGAACAAGAACTTTAGGAGCGCAAATGAAAAACTATCTAGATTCCAAACAACCAATAATTCAGCATTTGGTTAAAAATACTCAGGGTTCTAAAACCGGAAAAGTACTAGTTATCTCTACTCCATCAATTGAATTGATTACGGATTTAATGAGTAAATACAAGAAAGTTCATTATCACGATCTAAGTAAAGACATTAATAATAAACTCGAAGCTCCTTTTTTAGAAAATCATAAGAAGGTTAGTTTTAAAACAACTGAACTATTAAAAACAAATTTTAAAGAACATTATTTCGAAACTATTATTATAGATGCTTTTTGGAACTATGTTCCTTTGGAATCTGAAAGCAAAGTATTAAATCATTTATCAAATATTCTTCTCGAAAAAGGAAAAATATTTATTTCTTTTAGAATCTCTCCAGTTATTAAGCAAGAATGGAAAGATTTGAAAACAGGAGAAACTTTATTGCCATATTTTTCGAAGCTTGGAGGTTTTGAGCAAATAGAAAAAGCTGCTTCTGGATTTTCTCTTAAAGCAACTTTGGTTTACAACGATGGGGTTTATGGGATTACGGAATTAGTTTTCTAGGCGGCAAAGCCGATACCATCGTTAATTAGCTCACAAGGTTATTCATTGGTTGCTTTGCTCACTCAAGGTGCCATCGCTCTTTTTGCAATCAAAAAGAGCTGTAAAAACTTCTGGGTAAAAGTACGTCCAAACCATTACGTGGAAGTGGACCACTACTTTTACCCAGACCCGATATCCTTAATTTAATGGAAGCTTGTCAGTTGAATAAATAACGAAGCCTAAATGTGACTTCTTGTGGTTTCGTCATTCGAATTTCGTGCTTATTCTTAATTCTCATCAATAATCAACTCAATATCCAGTTTCAATAGTTCTTCTCCTAACTTCTCAACAAATCTTGGGTAATTCTCAGTAGTTTTTAAATGAACTTCTCCTATCTCTAGTTCATAAGCTGCTAAAAGAGTTTTGGCAATAATAATTTTGTAAACTGTATCTAAAATACTAGCCATAATATCAATATTTTGGTTTCTATCTATTTCATCTCTTAATTCTTGTGTCATTTCATCAAGATCTGAATATTCTTTCTCAATATTTCTAGATTCTGCTATTAATTCAAGAATCAGTTCTTCTAATTCGAATTCTAAACTTTCAGAATCAATCTCGGGTGCGCCAGTTACATAGTCTGGATCTGCTTCGTGGGAAAGAAGGATAAGTCTGTTAACTTGAACATCATCATCCATGTTCTTTTCTGTTAGATTGAAGCTTTCTCCCATATGCATAACTAACTTGGAGATATTTTCATCCTTTGTAGTTAATTGTTTTGTTGTTCCATCTGAATTTGTATAAAAAAGATGAGGAACATGATTTTCTATTTTTAATGTGATGTATGGTGCCATTTGTCATTCGTAATAATTTATGTAGAGATCCCGAATAAATTCGGGATAATAGGAAATTAAAATTACTACGTAAAAGCAAAGCTTGTTACTACGTAATCAATTTCCTTATTATTTTAACATGCAATGCAAGCTTTTCGCTTAATGTTTAGTATCTGAATGTTCTGTAAAGGAATATAAGAAATTAGTCTTGGAAGTGAGATATATAACCTGGTATAATCAACTAATAATTTTAGTGAGTTCTGAGCATCAGAACGAACTTTAAATTATCGTTGTCCTGAGTAGCGAAGCGTGTCGAAGGACCAGAAGAAAAGAATAAGGAGAGGTACCCAAGTGGCTCAAGGGGACACACTGCTAGCGTGTTAGTGGAGCAATCCAGCGGGGGTTCGAATCCCCCTCTCTCCGTTCTACTGCGTTCTTCGAACTTTGTAGAACAAGTTCCTCAGATAAAACAAATACCTTTTTAATGAACGTAGCTTTTAGCGCAGTTCATCGTAGAACAATTCCTCAGATAAAATTTTGACTTTCATATTCCAATAACATATTATAATTTATAATATGTTATTATTTATTTCTATATGTCTAATAACCCTGATACGTCAACCGTAACTCCTGTTATGAGTAGTTCAGAATCTAGTTCAATATCACCTTCAGAGAATAACTCTCAAAAGAAAAGTCTGCTAAAAATTTCGTTGTTAATATTGCTTGCTATTGTTATCTCTGTCTTCGCTACTTATTCATACCTATCAAATTCTGGATCAGTAAATAAAGTTCAAACTTCTACAGCTAAGAAAATGTGTGAAGGAGTTAATATAACTTTTTTTCCTGGTGGAAATGTTGAAGATTCTTTTGCAAGTGTTGTTTATAAAGGTGCTAAACAAGCAGAGTCTGATCTCGGCGCTAATGTTACTTACGCTTTTTCAGGTTGGGATCCAGACAAAATGGTTAGTCAATTTATTGATGCTATAGGCTCAAAGCCTGATGGTATAGCAATTATGGGACATCCTGGTACTGATGCCCTTCGTCCTTTTGTAGACGAAGCTGAGCGTAAGAATATTAAAGTAACAATGCAAAATGTAGATCTTCCTGAAATTAGAGAGAAATATATAAGTGAAGGATTTGGATATGTTGGTCAATCACTTTATGATTCTGGTTTGTCAGTAGGTAATGCAGTAATACGAAAGTATCAACCTACAGCAGATACAGAGGCAATTGTTTTTGGTGTGGATCCAATTACTAACCCAACTAGGTATGAGCGTACAAAAGGTGCTATTGATGCTCTTAAAAAAGGAAACTTGATGGTTCATGAGTTAACAATGTCAACAGAAGTGCAAGATAATGCTAACTCGCCTGCAGGTGAAAAACTATTTACTGATGCTTTAGCTCAATTTCCTAATGTTAAATATATCATTACTGATCATGGAGCACTTACATCTGCGGCACCTATTTTTTTAAATAAATTAGGGAAAGCTGCTGGGGATATAATAGTTGCAGGTTTTGATATGTCTGATGCTACTATTGCTGGAATTAAAAACGGTTATATTGGATTAGTTCTTGATCAGCAACCTTACCTTCAAGGGTATCTTCCAATACTTCAGTTATGCTTAACTAAGAAATATAGTTTTGCAGGTTTATATATAGATACTGGTGTTGGTTTAATTGATAGCTCAAATGTTGATCTAGTTTCTGAGTTAGTAAAACAAAAAATTAGATAAATTAATCTATTGTCCAATCTAAGCATAGAATATGAAGATTAGTATAAAAATAATAGGGCTCACTATTCTCAGTTTTGTTCTGTTTATTATCATTCTTTCATTTACATCAATTAACGTATTTAAACAAATCCAAACTGACGATACTGCTTTATTTAAAAATGAGCTCCTAGAACTAGCAATAGGGCGTTTTGAAAATAGCTCGAATCAATTTTTCCTCAACTTTGAAGCCCAAAATGACTTACAAGATGCAGGGCAGTCAATACTAAGCTATATTGAAAAAATAGATCCAAAATCGACAAATGTATTTGTTTTCGATATTGTTAACAAAAAGTTTGTAAAAGGTTATACCACCCCGGAAATTACTACACTTCTCTCTCTGGCTGACATAGATGCTTATTTACATCAAAATTTACTTAATCAGTCTAAGGATTTTGATCGTGACAATTTTGAAGAATATACTGCTGATACCACCAATTCAACTAGTCCAATTAAAGTTCATATTAGAATATACAAAAATACCGGACTTTTGATCGGGTATAGTGAGAGCTTTCCCACAATAAAAGTTAGACTCCAATATGTTGTACGTCAAAATGAATCACTATATAATTCCAATCTCAACGTAATATTAGGTATTTCCATATTTGCCACGATAATAATTATAATCCTCATGAACACCTTAATGAGAAGGGTCGTTATAAGACCACTTGAAATATTAGCTTCCGGGTTGAAACAAGTTCAAGAAGGTAACCTAGAAACTAAGATCGCTATTAAAGGTGGAGATGAAATGGCGAAAATCGCTACAGGTTTCAATTCTATGACTAGTGATTTAGTTAGATCAGGTAAGGAACTGAAAGAATATTCTAAAAAGCTTGAGGAAGAGGTAAAAAGACAAACTAAAGATTTTCAAGATAAGAATATTGAACTAGAAAGCATGAACAAGGCCATGATGGGTAGAGAACTAAAGATGGTTGAGTTGAAACGTGAGATTGAAGAACTAAGAAATAAAGTTGGTGTAAAAAGCTAAGCATTTTTAGATCCCCTCTCCTTCAGTGATATTTATAATTCTCCTTATCCTAAGATTAATATAGTAGAATGCTGACTTTCTAATAAAGGAAGCATAAAGTATAATCAAGATATGAAAAAAGATCAAATAACGTATGTAGCACTTCTAAGAGGAATTAATGTTGGAGGAAACCACATAGTTCGAATGGAAGAGTTACGAAAAGCATTTAAGGTAGCTGGTTATTCAAATATCAGTACTCTACTCGCTACGGGAAATGTAATTTTTGATAGTCCGTCTGAAGATTTAGAAGAGCTTACAGATTCTTTAGAAATTTTTTTAAAGAAAAGATTCGGGTTTGAAATACCAGTTCTTTTAAGAACAATGGATAATCTTAAAAAACTCCATAATTCAGAGCCATTTAAAGGAATTAAAGTAACCAATGAAACAAGATTTTATGTTTCTTTCTTAAGTGAACCTAAAAAAGCAAGTATTCCTATACCTTACGAATCAGAAGGAGGATTCTTCAGAATCTTAAGTGCAACACCAGAAATAGTTTGTTCTGTACTGATAGTCTCACCAACTTCAGATACAGTGAAGCTTATGAATACTATAGAGAGAGTTTATGGTAAAAGAGTAACAACGAGAAATTGGAATACTATTAAAAAACTAGTAGCACTATGAATTTAACAAAAGAAGAATTTACAAAAAAATTAGAAAGTTTAAGAACAGATAAAGGAGTTCGAATGGGTTCTATTTTTAAATTAGCAAAAGAGTATATGCATATGCCACTATCAGAAGTTGAAAAGCTTCTAGATAGTTCAGCACACGAAATTAGGGTTGGTGCAGTTAGCATAATGGACTTTCAAGCTAGAGATAAAAAGATATCCAAAGAGCAAAAGAAAGAAGTTTTTGATTTGTATATTAAAAAACATGACCGAATTAATACATGGGATCTAGTTGATAGAAGTGCAATATATGTTGTTGGTAGTTATTTGTTAGATAAGCCAAGAGATATTCTTTATAAGCTTGCAAAGTCAGACCTAATGGCCGATAGAAGAACTGCAGTTGTAAGTACTTTCTATTTTATAAAAAATAAACAATACAAGGATACTATAAAAATTGCTGAGGTTTTATTAAACGATAAAGAGGACTTAGTACATAAAGCAGTTGGTTGGGCACTAAGAACAATTGATGTAAAAGAATTAATAAAGTTTTTAGATAAGCATGCAAAACAAATGCCAAGGGTAATGCTTAGATATTCAATTGAAAAACTATCTATAGGACAGAAAACCCACTACATGTCACTAAAGAAAGCTAACTAGTTATAAGAATCTATTCCTGTTAATATTTAATTAATAACTTTTATAAAATAATTATGAATAAAGTATTTCCATTTTTATGGTTTAACGACAACGGAGGTGAAGCAATGGAGTTCTATAAATCAGTATTTAAAGATGACTATAAAGAATTAAGTAAAAATATGATGCCAGATGGAAAAATTATGACATTTGGGTTTTCAATAAAAGGACTAGAGCTACAAGGAATGAATGCTGGACCTGAATTTAAATTTACAGAAGCAATTTCGCTTTTTATCTCTTGCAAAGGTCAAGAAGAAGTTGATTATTATTGGAATGCACTTATTGCAGATGGAGGAGAGGAATCTCAGTGTGGTTGGTTGAAAGATAAGTTTGGTCTTTCTTGGCAAGTAATTCCTGAGGAACTTGGCACATGCATGTCTAATCCTGATCCAGTTAAGTCGAAGAAAGCTATGGATGCAATGATGCAAATGCATAAGATAATTGTCTCTGACCTAGAGAAAGCAGTCGAATAGGTTCATTTTGCAATTTTAATAGGTGGTAGCAATGCTGCCTATTTTTATGGGAAGATAATTCTGATAAGATAAGGAATGATTAAAATTATAGACCCAAAGGTTAAGACTGATCAACGCAAAAGATCCATTATAAAAGCCTTAACTTTTAGAGTCGTTGTACTTTTAAGTGATTCAATTGTAGTTTCTTCGTTTACTAATAAAGAAGGAGAAGTATTAAACATTGTATTATTCACCAATATCCTAAGTACTCTTCTCTACTATCTTCACGAAAGAATTTGGAATAAGATTCAATTATTAAAAAATAATGATAAAAAGCACAATGAAAGAGTTACACGGTCTTTAATTAAATCTGTAACATTTAGAATTATTGTTTTAATTTCGGATTTTATAGTTACCTCTTTGATTACACGCAATTTTGCAGAATCCTTAAGCATTATTGTCCTTACAAATCTTTCTAGTACTTTCTTATATTTTATTCATGAAAGAATTTGGAATAGAATTAGTTTATGGAAGTATTAATTTACAGAATATGAAAATAAACAGATCTAAAGATCCAGTTTTTAACGAATTGCATAGAAAAAGAATGATGAGGCATAGAAAAAGATTTCAGTTTGGGTCTTCTATTTTCATCGGTATGCTTATTGGGTTAGTTATTGGAAATTTAATAAAGAATGCTGGTTTTGGAGTTATTACCGGAACTACTATTGGATTTATAATAGGAGCTTATTTAAGGTTAAGGAAATAATATTAAATTAATATATTCAATATGAAAATAGATGCAGTTGCAGTAACAAGTTCAGATATGGAAAAAACTTTAATGTTTTATACTCTACTCGGTTTCAAATTTAATAAAACCGCTGGTGAACATGTTGAACCCAAAACTCCAAACGGATCTTCCAGACTAATGATTGATAAGAAAGATTTCATTAAACAATTAACAGGCGAAACTCCAGAACCTGGGAGTGGCTCAGCTTTTGCAATTAATTATGATACTTCGGATGAAGTAAATTCAATTGCTTCTAAATTGACAGAATCTGGATTTAAAGTTGTTCAGCAACCATACGACGCACCATGGCAACAAAGATATTGCATTGTACAAGATCCAGATGGATATAAAGTGGATTTGTATTCTAATCTTTAAATTACTGAATATGAAAATAACTAAATTTGGACATTGTTGTTTATTAATCGAAGAAAATGGAATTAGAATCCTTACAGATCCAGGAAGTTATTCTACAGTGCAAAATGAGATTAAAAATATAGATATTGTATTAATTACTCACGAACATGGTGATCATCTGCATATTGATTCCTTAAAAACACTTTTGCAAAATAATCCCAATGTAAAAATTATTACAAATAAAAGCGTAGGAGTATTGCTAGATAAGGAAAATATTCAGTACACAATTATTGAAGATGGTGAATCTTCATCAGAACTAGGAATCTTAATAGAAGGTTTTGGAAAAGATCATGCAATAGTGTATAAAACTGTTCCAGTGCAAAACACAGGTTATTTTGTAGATAATAAATTCTATTATCCTGGAGATTCTTTTACAAATCCCAATAAGCAAGTGGAAATATTAGCTTTACCAGTTGCAGGACCTTGGATGAAACTTTCCGAAGCAATTGATTATGCTTTATATATAAAAGCAAAAGTTACATTTCCAATGCATGATGGGATATTAAAAGATCCAACTTTAGGTTCATCTATGACAAATAAAGTACTAACAGAAAATGGATTGAAATTTGAAATTTTGGATTTAGATAAGGAATATACATTTTAAAATAGTATCCTCTAGTCTTTTCTTTCCACGTTTTGTTACGATATATTGACAGAATAAATTTAGTGTTAAGAAACTATAATCTCATTACTGCGTCAAAAACTAGTTCCAGCTGAGTATATTATGGTTATTAATCCTTATTCTTTACCCCACTAAATGTCTGTTTAGAAAATGGTCAAAACCACTGCACATAAAGACGATAGTATTAGTATTATTCTCTTCTCTCTTTCAATACCTCCTGATATAATACCTGTAGAAAAATTAATTGTTGCCAAAGCTCTACTATATAAGGCTTTTGCAATATACACTATAATTTTATAGGACAAAATAATATGTTCGCAAAGAGCGTTTTGAAATTCTTTAATAAATATAAGTTTATAATTATTGGAAGCTTTCTAGTAATAATTACTGGAGCTGTTGTATTTTTTACGAGAGTATCAGCTGTCACACATCCAGATATAAATGTAGAGGTTAAACCTAGCTTAAATTTAAGCCCATGTTTTAATAATCAAGTTCCTCCTAAAGCTGCCATTGTTGCACCACCAGAGGGATCTAGATACACAACAGGAGATAAAGTTTCTTTAACTGGAGTTGCTGTTCTAGAATGTAATAATTCAAAATTAGAAGACTCAGATTTAGCTTGGTATTTAGATGCCGATACTACACCATTTGCACAAGGATATGCATTTACATTAGAAAATTTAAAAGCAGGAGACCATAAAATTAAATTAACTGCTACATCTGGAAAGTTATATACAGATGTCTTTGTAAATATTAAAGTCGAAGATCCAAAACCAGCTGTTTTAGGTATTAAAACTCCTAATCCAGTGCCAACTCCTCCACCTGCACCAGTTAATCAAGCACCGGTTGTAACAATTCTTTCTCCTTTAGATGGTGATAAATTTACTGTTGATGTAATACCTTCTACACAGGGTGAAGTGAGTGTTCTTCAGCCAATAACATTTAAATTTTCAGGAACAGCAAAGGATGATAAAGATGGAACAATTCCAGATAATAACTACACATGGAAGATTGGTGATTCACCGATTGGTGTAGGGAGCATTCTTTCGTATATATTTACTCCTGCATCTACTTGCCCAAAGTCCTTAGATATTACACTGGAAGTCAAAGATAGCGCTGGCTTAATAGGTTCAAGTAAAATCACTATTATATTAAATTATACAAGGACGGCTGCACTATTATGTCCGAGTTCTGCTGGTTAATTATTAAAATATGAAAAGAACATTAGCTTTAATTGGATTCTTCGCTTTATTATTTGTAGTAGGAATTGCTTTCTTTGTTTATGTACGAAGTTCCGACTCCACAGATATTTCTCTAGTTAAAGAAGAAGGAAAGATATATTTAAAAGAATCGGAAACAGCTTCATATAAAGAAGTTGAACTAGTAGAACAGACTATTAAATCTGGAAGTTTTATTAAAACAGATGCAGATAGTTACGCTAGAGTATTTTTACCAGATAATTCTTTAATTTCCATTGACCAAAGTACTGAAGTGCAAGTTACCTTTGAAAGTAATAAAGCATCAATAGATCAATTAATAGGAAAGACTTGGCATAGAGTTCAAACTGTTACAAACGGTGGAGAATATAAAGTACAAACAGCAAATACAATTGCTGCAGTAAGAGGAACAATTTTCTCAGTAGGATTTGATGCAGATGGAACTACTCATGTTAACGTTGAGGAAAGCAAAGTTAATGTAAAAAGTATTAATGCAGATGGTTCTTCTTTTGAAGAGGTGGACTTACAACCAGGAGATAGAACAGATATTCCTAGAAATATTAAAGACAAAATTAAAAAGTACTTAATAACTGAAGATATTAAAAATACAGATTGGTTTAAGAGAAATGAGTTAGTAGATAAGGTATTTGAGAGATTAAAAGAATCAGGAGTAAAAAATCTAAGAACGCAATTGAGAGAAAATCTAGAATTGAGCCCAGACTTCGATAGATTTCATTTAGGGGAAAGAATACCTGTCCCATCTTTTATTCGATTTATTAATACAGGGATTTTACGACAACCCGATGCTAATCAAATAAGAGAAGACCTTGTTAGTTTATATAAATTAGAAAAGATTACTGAAAATGTTTGTACAGATATTCCACCACAAGAATTAAACACTCTAACTATTAATGTAGAGAAATATAGACAATACGTTGCAGATTCGGACAAAATGCTTAATATCTTGAATACTATAAAAAATGGTTGTCAAGATAGAGTTTTGAGTGTAGATGCAGCAGAAAAGCTAAAAGTACTTACTAAATGAGACAAAACTTTATAAAACTCCTTAGAAAGAATCTATTTTCTATTGTAGTTATTTCTTCTGCGCTAATACTTCCCTTTGTTCTTCAAATACCAATATTTTCTTCCATAAACGATTTATTACTGGATCAATTGCAAGGTCAATCTGAAGCAAGATCTGAGATTGTTGTTGTAAAAATAGATGATGAAAGTTTACAAAATATTGGAAGTTGGCCATGGGATAGAACAGTTTTTGCAACTTCTATACATAACATTGAATCACAGCAGCCTGCTGTACTAGGTTTTGATGTTCTTTTCTTAGAAAGTAGAATAAGTGATAACAAAGTTATGGATGCATTGAGAGTTGCAAGTTCACCAGTTGTTTTTGGGAGTAAGTTATCAGATAACAAATTACTAAAAAGTGTATACGATACAAGTTCTGATTCTGGCTTTGTAAACTTCTCTCCTGATTCTGATGGGAAGATTAGAAGCACCAAACTATTTGATAATACAAGCACATGTGAACTTAGTTTTGCATCAGAAATCGTAAAAGATTATTTACAAGTTAATAATAAAGATCTTTGTGATTCTCCATTTAATCTAAGGAATTCTAGTATTCAAATAGACAAAAACAATGAAGCTCGTTTTTCTTATACAAGGGAGGCTTATTCAGAAATATCTTTTAAAGATGTCTTATATGGTAATTTCGAACAAGACTTCTTTAAAAACAAAATTGTATTAGTTGGATCAACAGCATTGGATTTAAGAAGCAACTTAAACGATAACTTCACTAGTATATTTGGTGACAATATCCCTGGAATTCTAATACACGCAAACATAATTAATACATTCTTAAATAAAAACTTCTTATATAAAATTGATCCATCAGTCTTATTAATATCATCACTTGTTTATTCATTAATAATATTATTCTTATTCAGAAGAATTAAAACAACAACCGGAGATACTATAGCTTTCGTTATTACTTTTATTCTTAACTTCATAATAGGAATATTCATACTTAATTTCGCTCTAGAATGGCCTATAGTCGAGTCTTCGATAATAATCGTAGTCTTTTACATCGCAACTGTAATCTATCGTTATTTGAGCAAATCTCAAGAAAGTAGATTTGTAAAAGGAGTCTTCCAAAAGTATTTAAGTCCAAAACTTCTAGGAGAATTAATTAGAGATCCAGAAAAATTAAAACTTGGAGGAGAAACCAGAGAAATGAGTGTTTTGTTTTCAGATATTAGAAGCTTTACAACAATTTCCGAATCCTTAACTCCAGAACAACTAATCAACTTACTAAACGACTACTTAGAGTTTATGTCAAATGTGATTTTAAATAATAATGGAACAATTGATAAATATATAGGTGATGCGATTATGGCAATTTGGGGAGCACCTTTAACTGATTTAGAACATGCAAATAATTCTGTAGAAGCAGCAATGCAAATGAAAGAAAGTCTTGAAGAGTTTAAGAAAATGTATCCTAAATATCCAGATATAAATATAGGAATTGGAATTAATTCAGGAGAGATGGTTGTTGGAAACGTAGGGGGATCAGCAAGATTCGATTACACAGTTTTAGGAGACAATGTAAATCTAGGCTCTAGGTTAGAAGGATTAACAAAAAAGTATGGTGTAACAATTATAATTGCAGAATCAACAATGAAACAGGTTAGCGAATCTTCAATCATCTTCAGACATTTGGACACTGTAAAAGTAAAAGGAAAAGATAAGCCAGTAAAAATCTACGAACCGTTAAGGCATTTTGAAGCTAATAAAGATTTAGTTAAGAAGTTTAACCAAGGTTACAATTTTTACGAAAAAGGGGAGTTCAAAAAAGCTAAAGATATCTTAGAAAAACTAACTGAAGATAAGGCATCACATAAACTTCTTGAAAGAATTGACTCTCTTTTAGCAAATCCACCACTGGATTGGAAAGGTGTTTGGACTTGGGACGAGAAATAGGCTATTTCAAACAAGCATTCATTCCAATTTCATCACCTAAGCAATTTCCAGTTTTATCTAAAACTGCAATTCTTCCAGATTTATAATTTGCACTTGTCTCTAAACCTTGAATTGTTTTTTTTACTACTGCTACTACTCTGGCTACATCGCCAGTTCCACCAATTAAAACATCTTTACAAAAATGAATTTCAATATCTGTACCTAATTGAGTTAAGTTAGATACTATTTTAAAATCACCTCCATTACAATTAGATTCACCAGAAAGAATAATTGGATCTTTTAATCCCATTGAAGCTTCATCTACTGAAGGTCCACTTAAGATTTGTTCTAATGCAGTTTCAACTGGTTTTATTTTATCAATTTCTCTATCTACTCCAACTGTATAGCTAAAATCTCCTGTATAACTATCGGGACTCTTAGAAAAATAGATCTTTGTCATTATTTTTGTACTGGTATTAATATTATCTGCTGGTCTAGTTGCCTGGGTATTAAGCTCATTTGAGACCTGAATTAACTGGTTGTAGAGTATAACTGAAACACAAGTTGCAACAATTGCCACTGCAGCTAAAGAGATTATTAAAACAATTACAAAATACTTCCTTAAAGATCTAATTAAATCCATCATAGTTTTAGTGTAAACAAATATTCATTCCGCTCTCATCTCCAATGCAATTACCTTCTTTAGTTAAGATATTAAGGTCCCCCAAATGAAATCCTAAACTATCTCCGAAATTGCTTAAAGTATCTGTAATAACACTTTTAATTCTAGCCTGTGGACCTATTCCGCTCGGAAGATCTTTACAAAATTGAACTACTGTATCGGTAGTTCTTGCGGTAGAATCATAAGTTGTACTAACTGTAAAATCATCGCCTCCACAATTCGAACCACCTGTAAGTATTACTGGGTTTCTATATCCAAGTGAATATTCAGATGTTGTTGGACCTATTATTATTTCTCGCATTGCTGTTTCAACTGGTTCTAATACATTAATCTCTCTTGATACTGCCACTGTAAATGAAAAATCAGTGTCAAAACTTTCAGGTGTTTTAGAAAGGTAAATAAATGTTGCTCCAGTATCGTAATCAGTTGCTGGAATAGTTGATGGTGGTGTTGCAGAAGGTGCAGACGGAGTTGTTCCTCCTGAAGAAGAGCTAGATCCACCTTTTGCATCTTCTTCTCTATCTTGTTTAAGGGTTTCGATTTGGTCTTTTAGAGTTTTTATTTCACTTTGATTTAATTGATTTTGTCTAAATAATAATGCAGCACCAACTGTCATAACTAATGATAGAAAGCATAAGAATAAAACTACAAGAATTACAAAAATTTTCTTCTTTCCCATCTTTTTAAACTAAAAAATAAATTAACCGAATTTTAATAAATGAAATGCTCCCACTACTCCATTAGTTTTACCTAACTTAGCTGATTTTATTTGTGGAAGTTTTTTAAATATAAACATTACTTCTTCTAAATATGACTTTAACTTAGCTAAATCCATATCTTCACCAATAGATCCACCAAGTACTACTACATCTGGCGACCAATGTAGAATTGTATTGTGAATTCCACAAGCAGTGTAATAATAAATCTGATCTAATACTTCTAAATCTTCTATCTCATGTATATGTTGTCCATATTTTTCAAACAATGCTCTTCCACCAGCCAGCTGTTCGAAAGACTCAATTTTTCGATCATCTGAGATTTTAAGAATTTGGTGACCAGGTTCAAAACCTAAAGAATTCTTATCTATCTTACCGTTAACAATTCTACTTCCTCCAATTCCAGTACCAATAGTTATGTAAGCAACAATATTAAATCCTTCCCCAGCACCTTCTGTTGCTTCGCCCAATGCACAAAGGTTTGCGTCGTTTTCAATAATTATATTTTCACATTCTGTAACTCTTTGGATTACTTCTCTAAGTGGTTTTCCTATCCAATCTTGCAAGTTTGGGGAATTTAAAAGTTTAGCTCCTTCTTCGTCTAAAACTCCAGCAATTCCACCAACCACTTTTTCAATTGTGTGCTCTTTTAAATTCTTTTCAACAAAATATTTTAGTCTTTGTTCGAATTCATCAAAGTTTTTTGGAGTATCAAAAATTAGTGGGTCACTAATTGTATTTATATCGGGTGCAATACTCAATCGCACATGTGTACCTCCGATATCAAATAGTAAGTACATTGTTTCATTTTAATAATTACGAATTACGAATGACGAATATTCTTAATTCGTAACTCGTAATTTGTCATTAGCTCAGTAGATCTCTTCCAGTCATTTCTGCTGGTATTTCTAATCCCATTACACCTAATATAGTTGGAGCAATATCTGCTAATCCTCCTACAGGTAGCTCTCTAGAAACTAAACCATTTTTGATTAAAATAAATGGAACTGGATTTGTAGAGTGCTTAGTATCTGGAGATCCAGTTTGAAGATCTATCATTTCCTCTGTATTCCCGTGATCAGAGCTCATTATTACTACTCCATCCTTTTTTAAAACTGCCTCAACAATTCTTCCAACACATTGGTCACAAACTTCCATAGCTTTCACTGCAGCATCAATAACTCCTGTGTGAGCGACCATGTCGGGTCCAGCAAAGTTAACTAAGATAAAGTCAAAATCTTCTTTTTCAATTTTATCTACCATCATATCTGTAACTAACTTTTGGCTCATCTCTGGCTTTTGATCATATGTCGCAACATCTTTTGGAGATGGAACTTCTAACCATGTTTCACCAGGATATATCTCTTTGTTCTGCCCATTAAAGAAGTATGTGACGTGTGGAAACTTTTCTGACTCAGCGATTCGGAGTTGTTTCAATCCAGCATCTGAAATTACTTTTCCTAGTGGAGTTGTAACTTTTTCTGGTGGAAATGCCATATGCGTAGGGAAACCATTTTCGTAAGTTACCATACCAATAAAGTACACATCTGGAATATATGTTCTTTCAAATCCCTTAAAGTCTTTATCTTCAAAAGCCATTGTTAATTGAACTGCTCTATCTGGTCTGAAGTTAAAGAAAATTATTGTATCTCCTTTTTCTATTTTTACCTGTTGCTCACCTTCTGGGACAATTGCAATTGGATCAATATATTCGTCGAAAACATTATTTTTATAAGATTCTTCTACAGCTTGTTTGTAATTAGGAACTATTTTTCCTTTTCCTTCTACTAATAAATCGTATGCAATCTTTGTTCTTGCCCAGTTTCTATTTCTATCCATTGCATAAGCTCTACCTACAATAGTTGCTATTCTTCCCATTCTTTTTTGTATACAAAAAGCTGCAACTTTATCTAAAACTTCTAAAGCGGAATTTGGTGCAGAGTCTCTTCCATCTGTAAATGCATGTATAAATAACTTATCAGGATCTATCTTTTCTTGAACTGCAAATTTTAATATTGCCATTAAGTGATCTACAGAACCGTGTACTAATCCATTACCTACAATACCCATTACATGTACATTACCTTTAGTTTCTTTAACATGTTCGAATGCTTTTAATACTTCTGGATTTTGAAAGAAAGAACCATTGTTTATGGCATTATCAATTCTTGGTAAGTTCTGGTAGATAACTCTTCCAGAGCCAATAGTCATATGTCCCACTTCTGAGTTTCCATCTGTTCCAGGCGGTAGACCTACATGTAATCCAGCTGCTTCTAAATATGTATGTGGGTAAAGTGGCCAGAATTTATCTAGATTTACAGTGTCTGCAAGCATAACAGCATTACCTGGACCTTGAGGTGCAACACCTACTCCATCCATCGATATCATCACTACTGGTTTTGGTCTTTTGAATTGGTCTGACATAGAATTTTTTTGCTATAACACCATATTATATGGAAAAATACGACAGTGCAAGTTCTAAGCTTTATTACCTTACTCTTTCAGCAAGTATTACAAGTCTGTTTATATTTGAATCTAGTGGATCTGTTGTAACGATTCTAATTAAATCTTCATCAGCACTCGCTTTGTATACTAAAGGGTCGTTTCCATTAAATCTATTAATTCCAACAACTTTGTAATTAAGGCTATAACTATTGTAAGAAATAGTTATTATATTTTCTAAAGCAATTCTATCTAAGAACCAGCAAGATTTAGAATCAGTAGGTCCGAAATATCTTCGACTACAAAGTAATACTACTTCAGCTTTACCTAGCTTCCTTTCTGAAGGTAAGACCCAGAAGCCTTCTTTTAGAAGATCTTCTGAATTTAAACCTTGAACGATTGGACTATTTATATTTAAAGAAGGGATTTGAATATTTAAATTCTTTTGTTGAATTGTTTGCCCATTCCCCAACATTTCTTCTAAATTAGTATCAGAAAATAATGCATCTTCAAACTGACTTGTTGAACTAGTATCTACTGGAAAGTTGTAATCAATATCCTTTTCGTTTGAACCTAAAATAATATTAATCGGTGGAATATTTATTGGTGAAGGAATTGGATTAGGCTGTGGAACAGGTGTTGGGGCAACAGCAATAGGAACAGCAAAATTGTAATCTAAAGTTTGAATTCTAATAAACGTGGATACAGTACTTATTACTGTATTTATAGGATCTCTGACAAGAGCCCAGATACTACTAATAACTGCTATAAGCGCAATTAGACAAACAATTAGAACTCCTCCAATCATTAAAAAAGTATTTTGATCGTCTCTTGAAACTGCCACTGTGAAATTTTAACTATTTATTATTATACTTCTTACACATTCATTGTAAATGAGAATGGTAAGCTTTACAAAAACACTAAAATAGATAAGAATATAAACTATGCATAAAAAGAATTCTTACACTCTAATTTATATAATTATCGCAGCTATAGCAATCTTTTCTATTGCTCTAATTGGCTTTAATGTTTTAAATGGTAAAAATATTATTAATGTTTCTCAAACTAATTCCGATTTCCCATTAGATTTAGATATTTTAGGAAAGCTAAATCTTAGCTATTCGGACATGTGGGCAATAACAAATAATGGCACACAAGGTATTGAATTAACTAAAGCAGATGTAACAGTCTTACTTACTACATCTCAAATTGAAGATAATAAAACATTAGATGAAATTGTTGACGGTAGAAAAGATTCTCTAAAAGCAACTAAAAAGATATTAAGCGATACCAAATTAACTATAAACTCAATTGAATTTAGAAGAATTGAATATGGAAGTCTTGATGAGACATTGTTTCCATCTGATGGACTTATCTCTTATTCTGCTATCGTAAATAACAATATATTTCTAACAATGGTTGTAAACTTTCCTTCAGGTGGAAATCCAACTGAAGCTGAGAGTCTTGTAAAGACTATTAGATATAATTGACAATGCTTTTAATTGTCTTCATAATGAATAGTTAGACTTATTGATTGTATAAAAATGCTAGGAAAGACCACACCGTATGTTTTAAATTTAGGAAATGTAAAGGATAAAGATTTCGAACTAGTTGGTCGAGAAGCTTTACTACACTCATACGTATATCTAGCGAACGTTCCCACTCCTTCAAGTTTTGTAATTACAACTGTAACATTTGATGACTTTTTAACTTCAGCAGATTTAATACAACCAATTTCTGTAGCACTAAAAAAGGTTAGACCCTTTATTAGAGAAACTGCAGTAGAAGCAAGCGAATTAATAACAAAAGCAATATTAGATGCTAAATTACCAAGCATTATAGAAAGACCGATTGTAGAAGCATATAGAAATTTAAATGTATTACACGAAATGCCTTTTGTTAAGATTCAACCATCTCATATTCTGACATCCAAATTCTTACCAGAAGGTAGTTTAGAAGATATTCAATTTGAAAGAAATATTTCTGGGATTGATGCTTTAATTTATCAAATTAAAATGTCATGGCTTACACTATTTACTCCGGAGGCAATTGAACTTAGAGCTAATAACTATTACTCAGGCCCATTATCAATGGGAGTTTTAGTAAAAAAATCTGTGGCGAGTGAGGTTTCTGGTAAAGCATTCTCAGTATCTCCAGAAACTTTGGAGAAAGGCATTGTTGAAGTTAAAGCAATCTATGGATTAAGAGATGAATCTATGGATTTTGAATCTTATTGCGATACTTACAGAATAGATTTAATAAATCAAAAGATTGTTGAAAAATTTGTTATACCACAAGATCAAATGTTTGTCCGAAAAGGAAAAATTGGACAGAAAGATGAGCCTAACTTTAAAGTAAAAATTAGTGAAGGTTGGCAAAAGAAACAAAAGATTGTAGACGAAAGAGCAATGCAGATAGCTGTAATAACTGAACATTTAGAAGATATTTACGAAAACCCAGTTGAATTAGCTTGGTCTATTGAATCGGGAGATGTATTTGTAATAGAAGTAAAGTTAATGGATTTACAAGCACTAAAACAAGATTCAAAAGAAGAAACACGTAACGGAACTCCCTTGGTAGAGATTGACGAAGTTCCAGAAAAACCAAAAATAAGTATTCCAAATTTAGTTAAAGAAGTCCAAGCAATGGTTTCTGGATTAACAGAAAATGAGGAAGAAGAAATTGTGGAAGAGAAAGAACCTGAAGATGAAGAAAAGAAAAAACAATTAACAATAACCGATATAAAAAAGAGATCGACACAACTAGATGCTACTCCTAAGTGGATTGAGAAATATAATTTAAATACTCAGATCTTCTTAGATTTATCTAAAGTTACTTCTGGAAGAATAGCGGCTGCCTCAAACTTTAATGGAACCTACTTCGATGCTACAGAAATGGTATTGAGCAATAATGTTTTGGCAGAAGAATATGCAGGAGACCCTAATAAATTACGAGAATTGGCAGATAAATATTCTATGGATATTTCAGTTGCTTCAAAAGTATCGGAACATAAACCATTTATATATTCTTTCTCCAATATTAATGATTATGAGAAAAAATTATTAGGAGTTGGAAATAAATTCAAATTTACTGGAGATGAACGTTTTATAGATAATCCAGAAAGCCTCGCTGCAGAAGCATTAGCTATTAAGAAAGCTAAAAATACTTTCGGAAGCAAAAATATAAATGTAGCGATTCCTGCAGTTCGAAATACAAAAAACTTTGAAAATATTAAGAAAATATTAAATAGCCAAGGTATTAAAGGCTCAGATGGATACAATGTTTTCGCAGAAGTATCTTACCCATCTTTCTTATTCGATCTTTATAATCTTAAGAAAACAGATTTAGACGGATTAATAATAGATGTAAACGCATTATTGAAATTGAGTTTGCAACGAAATGAATTATTTGATTACGACTATACACTTCTAATAAATCTAATGGATACAATTAGCACTATAGCTAAAGATAAATCTTTTGATCTATTACTAAAAGTAGATCATCTTCCAGTTGAAATATGGGAGAAAATATTAGAATATAAGCCAAAAGGAATAATATTTGAGACAATTCCAGAGGAAAGTATAATCTCAAAAATTGATAAATTAGAAGGCAGTAAATAGAGATTCGCCCAAGGAGGTGCAAAAATACTTAATTCTCGATTCTATTGAATAGCCTCTCTAATTGTATTTTTGGATCTTTTAACTATCAAATTACTTATGCTATAATTCTCCGCAAATGGTTTGATAGCTCAATGGTAGAGCAGCTGCCTTTTAAGCAGTTGGTTCCGAGTTCGAGTCTCGGTCAGACCATTCTTCATTATTATTTCCACATTCATTTATATTAATTTATACTTATAGAATGAAGAAATATTACCTAGGATTCTTTCTAATGTTGATTGCCGCAATTGTTGTGGTTGGACTTATAGGTATTAATGTAATTAAAAATTATTTATCAGAATTATCAAGTAATCTTACCGATGTACATATTCCAATAGTTAGTGAGCCAGTACTTTCTGGAAATTACGAATATAAATCTAAAAATGGAATTACCATCCAAATAGGAAAATTTGATGTCAATGTTTTTAAAAGCAATTTAACCAGTCTTTCGACAGCTAAAGAAGTAGCTGAGCTTAACGGAGATCAAGTAGTTGTAAATGGTGGTTATTTTACCGATAAAAAAGCTTATATTGGACTTCTATGGAATGGCGGTGAGAGATTGGGTGAATTATCCGTTTCAAACCCTCAAGCTACTCATATCGCACATTACGATAAAATTACAGGTAAGTTAGAGTTTATATCGAGTACAGATTTTAATAATAATCAGTTCTTTGACAATTCAAATAATATTTACATCCAAACAGGTCCAATTATTATTGACCAGAATGAAGTTCAAACATCTTTTATAGATAGATCCATAAATGGAAATCAAAGTGCAGTGAGAACATTTTTTGGCTATACCGAAAGTGGAAAGATATTTGTGGGAGTTACAACTCAAGGATATGACTTGAGAGCTTTAGGTACACAATTATTAAGTAAAGATTTTTTTGCTGGTGAGAATATTTCGGTCTTAAATTTAGATGGAGGTTCTTCTACTTCTCTCTACTCTACGGAGAATCCTGCCATTTCGTTTAGATACTTTAAGCAATTACCCTACTTTGTTGAGTTTAAATAAACAGATTTGTTTACTAAATTTCTTAACAAGCATGCGATTGTAATTGGACCAACTCCTCCTGGAACTGGTGTAATCCACTTTACTTTCTCTTCAAGATCTTTAGAAATCGTAACATCACCTAATACCGTATCACCTTTTTTAACACTTGTGATATCTATAATCGTACAACTTTGTTTAACAATAGACGAGTCGATAATTTGAGTTTGACCTGTTGCAGTTATTAAAATATCTGCTTGTTTAGTAATACTTCCAATATCTTGCGAGTATTTATTTAGAACTTCGATAGACTCGTTATATCTAGATAAAAGTGAAAAAAGAGGCTTTCCAATTAGCTTCGAATCGTTGATTATTACGATACGTTTACCATATAAAAACGTACCAAGATAGCTAAGTTGACTTGCATTATCTAGCAACTCTTTCGGACAAGTATACTTAATGCACTCTAAGACTGCTTCTACGGTTGCAGGAATATATGTTCTAATACAATCTTTCAGCTTATTTTGATTTATAGTAGTTAATCCGTCTACATCTTTGTCTGGATCTATTGCATCTACAATTTCGTCAGTGGATTCTTTTATTGAATCGTGTAAAGGTAATTGAAGAAGTATTCCATCAATTGTTTCATCTTCATTCAACTCATTAATTTTATTAATCACATCAGATTTCAAATTACTGCTTTCAAGATTAAAATCATAGTTGTTAACAACTACTCCAATTTCTTCTGCTCTTTTTGCTTTTAAGTTTGTGTAGGTT
Organism: Candidatus Dojkabacteria bacterium; assembly: GCA_039929105.1. GTDB lineage: Bacteria > Patescibacteriota > Dojkabacteria > J137 > J137 > JBDSRX01. The sequence goes on along the minus strand of JBDSRX010000035.1, from coordinate 2,174 downwards.
TTACTTGCTGGGTCGTTAGAAACAAGAACTATTGCTAATTTTGGATGGATTTTGGATGACTCTATTTTTTGTTTGAGTCCGTCTAAGATTTCTTTTGAGATTTTTTTGCCATCGATTATTTTCATTGGATTAATTATACCAGAGAAGTAATTTAAAATATTCGGACTTATGACTTTACCACCTGTATCCATCAACAGATATAAAGTTAACAGAGTTGCGTTAATCGTTTCTCCAAATAAACTTTGTGTCATTGCGAGGATAGCCTGTCCTGAGCGAAGTCGAAGGATGGCAATCCCATAAGGTTTCAACTTCAGTATTCTTCTTTCGTACTTTTTGTAACCAAAAAGTACTGCAAAAAGTTCTGAGTAATTAATAAGCAGCACGCCACGAACCTGGAAGTGCGTCATTAATTACTCAGACTCATCCTAAAATTCAGGAATATTGTCAGTTCTAATTAATAATTGAGTGTGCAACGTCTGCAAACTGGAACGGCCTGCATTCGCAGGCCGCCATGAGTAAATTAGGTGGTAAGTTCCTTAATTAGTACTCGTTGGTACTTCGAACTTTACTAATTTTACAGATACAGTCTTTTCTGCACCACCTGTGTAAATCAAAAGCTCAACTGTATCATCAATTTTATAATTTTGAATTATATTTGGTAATGGATTTGTATCGTCTACTTTCTTTCCATCTACTTGTAGAATAATGTCTCCATCTTTTAATCCTGCGGTTGCTGCTGGACTTCCAGGAATAACACCAACTGTACTAGATGCTGTATCTCCAGAAATATAAGCACCATAATCGTATTTCAAATTATTTTTAGTTTTAAATTCTTCTGTAATTGGAATGTATCTAACCCCTAAAACAGGTCTTTCTATCTTTCCAGTCGAATTAAGCATATCTATTAAAGTTCTTACAATATCAATTGGTATTGCGAATCCAATATTATCTCCAGAATCAGATCTTGCTACATTAACTCCTATAACATTTCCTTTAATGTCTAATAATGGTCCACCAGAGTTACCAAAGTTAATACTTGCATCTGTTTGTATTACATTGCTTAATGTTTCTGCACTTCCACCTTGTTGATCTGTAGCATGGATGCTTCTGTTTAATCCAGAAACAACTCCTGTACTAACTGTATTGCTAAACTCTCCTAATGCATTTCCAATAGCGATAACGCTTTGTCCTACTTTTAATCCTTCAGAAGATCCCAAACTTAATGGTTTGTAATCTGTTCCTTCAACTTTAATAAACGCAATGTCTAATAATGTATCTCTTGCTAATACTTTCGCATCTTTTTTAGAACCATCGTTAAATAGTACTGTGTAAGAAGCAGCTTCATCGTCTACTACATGTCTGTTTGTAATTATCATTCCGTCTGCAGAAATTATAAATCCTGTTCCTGCGCCAACTTCTTGTTGAGTTGTCCCAACTTGCTGTCTTTGTTGAAAGAAACCATCTCCAGATGGTGAATATTCGTATTTTGGAACATCTTTGGAAATAACAATACTAACTACAGAATCTGTTGCTTTAGCTACTGCATCTGTAACTGCTGAATCTTCGTTAACCACCTGAACTCCTTGTGTAGTTATATTTTGTAGTGATTGTGCAATACCAGAATTACCTAACCTTCCAGCAAAGTATCCTCCAATAACTCCAAACGTTGTGGATGAACAAACTACTAAAAATATTAGTAAACATCCCAAAACTAACCTTCTTTTCTTCATATAAAATTAAATAATATTTATGATAATTCCTAAATATTTTACTTTCGTTTCCCCATTATTCTGAGTAAACGGATAAATAAGTTAATGAAATCTAAATAAAGTGCTAATGCACCTTGAATAGCTAATCTAGACATTCCAACTCCATCTTCTCCAATGCTTGCTGCCATTTTTTTCAATTTCTGTGTATCGTATGCGATTAATATTAAAAATATTGCGATTCCAATGTAAGTTAGTAAATAATCAATTCCTTGTGCTACACCTGGTGCTAAGAAAAACAATATTATGTTTAATATCGATCCAATAATTAATCCAATTAACCCAAAAAAAGCTAGTCTACCCCAAGATGTTAAATCTTGTTTAGTTACAAAACCGTAAATTGACATTACTAAGAAAGTTATTGTTGTTGCTCCAAAAGTCATTGCAATCGATATTGTTGTAAAGTCT
>JBDSRX010000034.1:0-30985 GCA_039929105.1 Candidatus Dojkabacteria bacterium | reverse complement strand
ATAGAGCACTTTATGGATCAGGACAGTTTCCAGGAGATGCTGATCAAGTTTACAAATTAGAATCTAAATATTTAGAGGATGAGAATGCTTTGTATCTAGTTGGATCGTCAGAACCAAGTAATTTTGGATACTTTATGGATACAGTTCAAAACGAATTACCAGTAAAAGTTATGGCTCAAACACCTTGTTTTAGATCTGAAGTTGGTAGCTGGGGAAAAGATGTAAGAGGAATTAAAAGAACTCATCAGTTCGACAAACTAGAAATGAATATGATAATTGAAGCAGATATAGAGAAAGCTAGAGAAACCCATGAATATCTTTTAGGTATGAATGAATGGTTGCTACAAGAACTAAAACTTCCTTATCATGTAATTAATATGTGCGTCGGTGAATTAGGATATTTTGCTGCTGCTAAAAAATATGATGTAGAAGTTTGGTTACCAAGCTCACAGTCGTATATGGAAGTAATGTCAGATAGTATTACAACAGATTTTCAAACTAGAAGATTAAACATAAAGTATAAAGATAAAGAAGGAAATTCTAAATATGCCTATACATTAAACGATACTGGAGCAACGCATAGGCTTCTAATTGCAATTATTGAGCATTATCAAAACGAAGATGGGTCTATTACAGTCCCAGAAGCATTAGTAGAATTTGTAGGTAAAGACATTATTAAGAAGAAATAAACTACATTTCAAAACAATTAAATCCTAAATCTCGAATTTGATTTGAGTCAAAATCTATTGCACAGAAAGCTATTAATGCACCACTAGGACCTTCGCTAATTGTTCCTGCCCCACTTAATTTTACATGAAGCCCCATACTATTCAAAGTCTTAATAACTGCCTGAGATTGACCAGATACAATTCCCATTTTTATTAAGTTTTCAGAGATATCATCCACTAATCTTAATATTGTTTGTTCATTACTATTTGACTCTATTGAACAAATTAAGTTTCTATTTAACTCAATAGTATTTGCAATTAAAGATTTATATGGATTTGAGGATTCAAATCTTTGTCTTACAACTTTGACAACTTGATTTGTAGTACTATTAGGCCTACCAGTATTGATAACTAGGACTTTATGATCAGATAAATATAGCAAATCCGCTTCTCGATATTTTAGATCGCCATCAATACGTTGAAATACTAATGGTTTTTCTTTAACAATTGTAATTTGATCAATCCCACTTACTTTAGTTCCTAAGCTAGATTCAATAGCAATTACATCTTCAATTAAATTGGAATCTCCTATTTCTACTCCCTTGAAAGCTAATACAGATTCAATTATTGAAGCAACAATTGCAGAAGAGGATCCAAATCCTCCGATTGGAATTTCAGATCTAATTTCAATATTTAGATTGACTAAATCTATATCATAAAACTCTTCTAAGTGAAGCAAAGCTGCATTAACTAAAGGGTCATTGAAATAATTAATATTATCTTTTACACCGTTAATAATCGTTGAGATTTCTCCATTACCTTGTCTAACTTTAACGTCAACATATTTAGAAATAGGACTTACTAATGCCTCACCTCCATACAAAATAGTATGTTCTCCAGTAAGAATAATTTTTCCAGATCTTTTTTGATCAATTGATATTCTAGAATCCACTTAGTATTTGTTTAATTTCTTCAAATTTAGGATCATGAGCTTCAGATATCTTAGTAAATAATTTAAACTCAGGGTCTATTGTTCTATCTGTAAGATTTACCCTTCCATATCCTTTTTGAATTTTCCATGGCATTAAGCACACTCCACTTACACCATCTTCAGTTTCCCAGAAAGGAAGACTTTCATTACTTCCTTCATTAGAACCATCTATGAAAGCAAAATATTCAACTTGGAGAATATGATTGAGGTTGAGTAAGAGAGATTTAGATGCAAGTTGAGTTTGACCAGAATATATTATGTCATCAATTATTAAAACTCTTTTCTTATTTTCTAATAATTTCTTTAATTTTTCTTTTGAATTAGGATCTTTCTCCAGATTATCTATAATTACTTTGGAATTTTTATTTCCAATATTCAAATGAACTGAATTAATAGAACCAAGTCCGGGTAAATATTCAAAAGGTGAGGCACTGAATGAAAGAAATACTATTAAATCAGGCTTAAATTCTTTTATTAAATCCAATAATTCACTGTATCTTTTCTTAAGAATTATGATTTGTTGATCAGTAATTATATTGTTTTGTGGTTTTTCAAACTGCACTTAATTTTATTTTTAAAATAATATGTAATTATAACTCTCAAATAGATTTTTTAGCTACTCTTGTACTGAGACGATGATGATCAGCTAATAAAATGCTAGAATAAAATAGATAACTTTTTATCTATTACGAATGCACTTACTACGTAAGATCTTATTCAATTTCATTAAATATTTCGCGTTAGTATTTTGTATTCTCTGGGCAATTATTAATATTTTTGTGAGAGTTGTTGGTTACGACCAAGCTGTTGTTATTGTAGGTCAAACCTTTAATATCGATACTGCCGATCTTGTTGCAGACTCAACACAACACAGTAATGAAACATTAGATAGTATTCAAACAGAGTTTTATAATATCTTCTTTATAGCATCATTTCTCTCTGCAATATTTGGAACAATAGTACTTTCGCAAGGAAGATCATTCGCAGAAGTTATTTTTCTCTTTGTAGGTTATGCAATTCCAAGGCAGAGAAAGTTTTGGGGTGTAATTTACGATACAGAAACTAATAAACCAATAGCGTTGGCAACAATTAGATTACAAAGTGAAGACGAAGAAGGAAATAAAGAATTTATAAGTCAAACAGTGTCAGATTTAGATGGAAGATATAGATTAAATATTGGTAAACCAGGTCAAAAATACTTTGTTGAAGTTAATGCAAATGAATACAAAGGGAATACAATTGAAATTTCATCAAGTAATACAGAAGCCTTAAGTAAAGAGATTGCAAGAGATATTGCGTTAAGTAAGCAAGAAGAAGTTAAAAATTCAACAATAAAGGAGCAGCTAGAAAAATTTAGATCAAAAATTTATCTTCCTACTATAATTTACATGTATATTTTTAATTTTTTTGGAATATTTTTTTCTGTTTATGGAATTATCGCTTCTCCAAGCCCAACAGATTTTATCAATCTAATGATTTTTGCTACCTCTGCAATATGGAATACTGTGGTTGTTAGGGAAAGATTTCAAGTAAATGTAGGAAAACTTTTAGATATGAAATCTAGAGATCCAGTAGAACAAGTAATGGTAAAAATATTTAACGAAAAAGACAAATCGATTGTTGCATATTCAGATAATTCAGGTAAAGTAAAATTTGACCTACCTGCAGGAGCTTACAAAGCTCTAGTTGCTAAAGATAATTATAAAATAATTAAAGAAGGTACTGAACCTTTAGTGGATGTTAAGGTAAAATCAACTGGTCACTTACAAAATAATTTATATTTAGAGAAAGAATCTAATACTCAGTCAGATGATGCAGATTCTAGTTTAACTAATCCTTTTGGAAAATAGATTTAAAGATTTAAAACCAGGACATTTATATATTGCAGGAGTTATTATAAGCTTCTTTGCAATAATAATTTCAGCTTTAAGAATCGGGGAAATCTATAGTACTTTGAGTGAATTCGGTGCAGATTATAGAACTGCCTTTCTTTTTAACTTTTTAATGTTTGTATCTGGAATAATTTTAATAATTGGTTGCATACAGTTGTGTCGAGTGAACTTCAAAAAATATGGAATTTTTAGAACAATTGCCCTTTTAATCTCAACATCAAGTCTAGCTTTTATCGGATTATTTCCTTTGGGAATTAGTCAAAATATTAGAGGAATACATCATATATTCACATTTCTCTTCTTCTTTGGTATGCCAATATGCATGATACTATTTGGAACTTTATTTTATAAATCTAACCAAACAATTTTTTTAATTTTAACCACCTTAGGTGTATTAGATTTTATTCAAATTGTAATATTCTATAACAGTAGACAGCCGATGCTTTGGCAATGGATTGGTATTATAATTATATTAATATTTAACTTTATACTTCTAGTATATTCATCTTCTTTATCTAAAATAAATAACGAATTCGAAGAGCTGGAGTGATTTTAATTGGCTAAAATGGTAAAATCTCTTACATGCAATACGAAAATATAATTAAAACAAAAGAAGATTATAAAACTCTAAAAGAGGCAACAAGAATTTCTGTAAAGATTCTAAAGCAATTAAGAGACAGCGTCCAGATAGGAGTAACGGCTAAATCTATAGATGAACTTACAATTGAGCTTTGTGAGGAAAATGGTGTAAAGCCAGCATTTAATGGAGTTGATGGAGTAATTACACCTTTTTGGGGTAACATTTGTATATCAACAAATGATGAGATTCTACACACCATCCCAACTGAAAGAAGGGTGTTTAAAAGTGGAGATATTGTAAAGCTTGATTTTGGAATTGTATATAAAGGTTTTTATACAGACCATTGTGTAACTGTAGGCTTAGGTAAACTTTCAGAAAATGAAGAAGCATTAATTAAAACTGCAAAACTTTGTATTGATACAGCCTTAAAAAACGCTGTAATCGGTAAGACAATAGGTGATATTTCAAGTGTAATGCAAAACATTTGCGAAATTAGTGATTTTGATTTTGTAACAACATACTGTGGTCATGGAATTGGAAGAAGTCTTCATTTAGCTCCAGAAATCCCTTCTTACGGAGAAGCGGGTGAAGGTGAAGTTTTACAAGATGGAATGGTCTTATGTATCGAAAATCAAATTACTATTGGTATGTCAGATCTAAAGCTATCCCAAGACGGATGGACACTTAAAACAATTGATGGAAGTAAGGGTGCAATGTTTGAGCACATGGTTATTGTTAGAGATGGGAAACCAGAAATTCTAACATCAATGGACTAAATCCAGCCCCTATTGACATTCATCACAATAATGGTAATAATATGTACACAATAATACATAATAAGTAATACTTTTTATATCCAGCCTATGCAAACTAGTCTGCAAAATTCAAATCAGATGAATGCAAGCCAAGTAACGGCACCGGGCAGTACATCCTCTTATCAAATTGATCCTAATTCTTCTGCAGAACCAAAAAGCGGAAAGAAATACAAAATCATAATTGTTGAGGACGAAAACGATGCTAGGGAAGTCTTTGTTCAGTTATTAGAAACAAATCCAGATTATGAAGTTTCATCAGCTGCAGATGGGCAAGATGCTCTTGCAAAGATTGAATCTGAAGGTGGAAAAATAGATTTAGTTCTATTAGACATTGTTATGCCAAGATTAGATGGAGTTGATACATTAAGAAAGATTCGAGCAGAAAAAGAAAAATATGGAGATCCAATTGTAGTTATGCTTACAAACCTTGGAGGAGAAGTCGCAATTGATACTGCTATGAAATTAGGAGCACAAGGTTATTTAATGAAAATTGAAGTAGAACCAGTGCAATTATTAGAAAAAATTGAAGAGTTCTTAAAGAAAAGAGAAGAGGAAAGAGTAAAGCCTTCAAGTATAATGCAAGATGATGGAGGGACTGCAGCAGTGCCAGCAGAACCGAAAGAAGAAATGCCGAAAGCGGCGTAATCGAATATTGAATATGAATGAAAGGCACCTGCATAAGGTGCCTTTTTAAGTTGTAGTTGAAAAAGTCAAATCTTGTCATTAGACTTGGGAAGTTGATGTTTCAAACAAAGCAATGTTATTTCAGGTAAAGGAATATACTTGTCAATATAGGTGGACGTTTGCTATAATTCAGCAATTCTATAAAAACTATGAAAGATCAATTATTACTAGGGAATAGATTAAGAAACTTTAGAAAAAGGTATGGTTTAAGCCAGATGGATCTGGAAATAAAGATTGAGGCCTCTCCAGGTAGCATAAGTAGGATGGAAAATGGAGAAGTGAACCCAACTAAAGAAACTATCTATAAAATTTCTGATGAATTAAATCTAACAAACCAGGAAAGGCAATTCTTGTATGGGAGTTGGTTCTATCCTGCAAATGATGATGAAGTTCAAAGTGCAATTGACGATACTTCTGAATATTTTTCACAAAATGGAACTTTGGGATACATATTAGATGAAAGATTTAGGTTTATAACTATATCGAAAAGCTTTCAAAAGTTCTTAGGATATTCGGATGCACAAGTAAAGAGTACATATAAGCAACCTTTCCTAAAATTGATTTTGGAAGATAATTTAAAAATAAAATCTCTTGTTCCTCCAGAAGAATTCGAATCCATATTGAGAAACTTGCTAGCTTCTTTTTATGCTGATTGCGGTTTTATGGTAGATGATGATATCTATCTTTCTCAATTAGATTCAATTAAAGCTGATCCTTTGGGAAAGAAACTTTGGGAAGAAATTATAAAAAGTCCAATTCGAAAATATAATGACGAATCAACCAGGAAAGTTATTTTTAAAATAGCTGGCTTTGTAATCAATATGCACTTTATAAGAGAACCTTTATATAGGAACAGAAGGTTTGAAATTGTTGAATATGTTCCTGAGCATAAATTTATAAAGTTTATATCTAAGTTAATAATGTAGTGCGATATGCTAGTGACATAGCATCATCAATCTCAGCGAAGTCCATTGCAGAGAGGAGTATTAGTATTAAGTAGGTGTCATTCTAGATTGACAGAATAGGTTTTAAAGTGTATAATTATTATACTTTTTAAAAAATTATAATGGCTTTGCTAAAAGGTGAACTATTGGATGTTGAACATGTTGAACGTGGTGATAGTTATTCTGACCGAACGTTACATAGTTTAAGATCAATAAGAGAAGCTGGCAGCGATACACTCCATCATAGAGATGCTGGAATGCTTAAGCAAATACATAACTTTAATGCGATCAGAACTCATCGTTCAACACAAGCCTATATAGAGAGTGCTGAATTATTAGTTGGGAGAGATTTTGAATTAACATCGGAGGAATATCTAAACACTCTTTTAGAACTAGAAAGAAACGTTACAGCCCCAAGTTTTATTACAGATTCCACAGCAGAATTTGCGAGAGATATAAACGGCTATCATTTAAGAGTATTTAATGGTGCAAACTTGAGCTATGAACAAAAACTAGCAATTGCAATCTACACTTTTATTCAGTATGCATGCCCCTTAATAGATAAGGATGGTGCAGGTGATGGTAAATTTATACCTTTCTTTGACACAGAAGCAATTGCGAAGCTGGGGTTATATATGGAAAATTTGGATCAATATTTCTCAGGCTCTATGTTTGAGAAGCATGCAATATTATTAGATAAAGAAGGACACATAATGGGATATCTTGGTCTAGAAGCCCCACTTATGGTTAATTCAAATGTAACTTTAGGAACAGAACGAGCAACAGAAGACCAATATTATGTAGAAAAAGTATTTGGAAGTAAAACCTTTTTAGAGATTGCTCCAGCTTTAGCAAATGAACTAGTTTCATCTATTACAGAAATTAGAAGATTAGTTCCAAGATCTAATGGAGAAATTGGTAATTTTGATCGATTAGTGATTGCTTTTCTACTTTCTGATGCATTAGTAGAAATGGTACCTCAATTATTAGAAGAAGGGAGAAAGGTAGCTATTGCTGATACGGAATTATCAAAGATTGAAGTAATCTTCGATACAATTACCGGTGTACATCCTGCATCATTTGCTGAAGGGTCTGAACATAAGCCAGTTTTAAGTAAAATTGGCTCCCCATATCAAGAGATTCTGAAACCTAGATATTTTCCATCCGATACTAGAGATAGACATGTTTCACCGATTGCATTTTATATTAGTGATCTTTTTACACCAGATCTTATAGAAAGAAGAAAACATATTAGAGATATGTTAATGCAATACAGCCTTGAAAAAGATAGAGACAAGAAAAAGCTAATCAAGGGAGCAATATTTGAATATGTTCTTTCTACTAGAGACATGATGGTAAGAACGCGGTTGATTCCAGAAACTGTTAATATTCCTGTTGAATCCTAACTTTCCGTCTCAAGATTTTGTTTAGTTGCGCAAATTAGATAATAAGAATCTGCATAGGTTCTTGCAATGGATGTTCCATCATCAAATCCAGCATTATCTAAATATTCAATTAATTGCTCCTTATTAAATCCTTCGGTCCCTGTTGAACCTTGCACTGCTGCTTTGTTTATTGCACTAGCAATTTTTATTGAAGGTAATACAGTTGAGATTCTCTTGTACATATAACTAGCGTAATGGCTAAATTTAGCTAACCCTTTAATTTCGTCATTATTTTTAATCTCTTCCCATGTCTTTTTAAATTCATAAGCAAAGACTCTTTTAATTAAAATATCTGCAGTAATCTCAACATCAAGTTCAGTCATTATTAATTTCCCTCCAGGTTTTAGAACTCTAAAACATTCTTCAACTGCCCTTTCTCTGTTTGTAATGTAAAGTAAGACACTTGAAAGAATCACTGCATCAAAAGTATTAGCAGCAAATGGTAAGTCCGTTGCACTTCCTTCCACTGTTGGAAATCTGGGATCCATCATTGGCCTAAATTTATCAATCCCAAAGATTTTATAACTTCCTACAGGTAGTCCTTGATGAACGATAGCATCTTTCAACTTACTACTAGGTCCCATTCCAGGCTCTAGAATTAATAGTTCTTGACCTTCTACGGGTATTGGTAAAAATGCAACTATATCTCTATATTGCTCTCTTTTTGCTTTTGATTCTTGCACAACATCAGTATATGCTTTAGGATATAATGAAGCGGATGAGTATGTTTTCATTGCAACATCATCTGGACCTTTTTCATTCATAATTTATGGTATAACTTTAATGCACAATTATAACATTTAATAATATGTTTACTATACCAGCTTTCCCGGAACTAGGTGCTATAGTGGCAATAGCTTGTTTGCTTTTCGCTATTGCAAGCTTTTTCTTTTCTCAAAGATCAAGATCGAATTTGTTTTTTGCATTATCAACTATAAGTGCAGGGATTTGGATTGTAGTAAATACTGTAGTCTTGCCAACTGTTACTGAGAACTTAGATCCATTGGTTAAAGTTAGTTTTGTGTTTGGTCACTTAACTTTAATTCTAATTTGGTGTTTTGCATATTACTTCACAACAAATAATCTTAGTAAAAGTTTTAGAACTATACATATTTTTAATATCTTAATAACAGTATTTAGTATTGTATTCGTTATTGTTTCCCAGTTAATTGTTACAAAAAGTTATTATATAGGTGATGCATTAATCCTAGAGTATGGGCCTCTTTATATATTGGAATCAATTGCATTTCTCTTTGTATTTATAATAACGATTGTTTATTTATTCAGACAGTTTAGGATCGCAGAAGGATTATCAAAGAATCAACTCCGATTATTTTTAGTTGGGTTTGGACTTACTGCAAGTATTTCATTGCTAACAAATCTTATATATCCCTTCATATCTAAGGATGCAAATTCTTCTAGAGTTGGTCCACTCGGAGTTATTTTCTATATTGCTTTTACTTTTTATGCTGTTGTAAGGTATAGATTCTTAGATATTAAACTCTTTATTGGAAGATTTACATATTACTTTGTATTAAGTCTTATTGTTTTAATTGCATATAGAATTGTTCTACTATCAAATAATTTTATTTGGGGTAGTGCATTGGATATAAGAGGTATGTTAACGGGTGCAGTATTTGCATTTGTATTTGTAGCTTTTTATGATAATTTTAAAGTCTTTATACAATCGCGAATTAACTCTGTACTTATAAATCCTGGTTTTGAACCAAATGAAGTTATTGTTAATTTCAATAAGACGATAAGTACGCTACTAGACTATGAAGAAATTGCTGAGCTTTTGGATCAAACAATTTTGAAAACAATAAGGCCAAATCTAATATCAGTTTTTGTAAAATTAGAAGAAAAAGATAAGATAATTCTTAAAACACAATCAACCGAAAATGAAGTAGCACTTAATTATAATAATATTTATAAACTTTGGGAAAATTCGGCATACATTCCAATTTTTTTAGATCAAATTGAATTAGAAGTTCCTAGAAAGTTCTCATCTGCATTCCATGAGTTAAGTCTAGTAGTAGAGGAAATGAGACAGAAAAAAATAAAGCTTATATTGCCTATAGGAATGAAAGAAAATTCAAATGGAATTCTTATATTAGGTTCTAAAGAAGGAGATTCACCATACAATACAGTTCAAATAAAGTATATTGAATCTCTTTGTGAGATTACTGCTCTAGCTTTAATGAGAGCCAAGTTATATGAAGAAGTTCAAGAATTTAATGAAACACTTCAACAAAAAGTTAAAGATGCTACTTTAGAAGTTCAAAGTCAAAATAGTAAATTATCTGAAGCATTGAAGGTTGAGAGAGATATGTTGGATGTGCTTGGACATGAATTAAGAACACCATTAGGAACTATTAGAAATGCCATGGGAGTCATGGATTTGAAATATAAAAATAAACAATTCACCGACACAGATTTAGAAGGTTTTTTAAAAATTGGAACAGAGAATATTAGAAGAGAGATTCAATTGCTAGAAACAATCTTAGCTTCTGCAAAGATCGATAATGATAAGTTGGATATGAATTTTGAGAAAGTAGATTCTAATGATGTTATTGCAGATTCATTTGAAGCCTATAAGTATGATGCAGAAAAGAAAGGAATTAAATTAATAGTTACTCTTCCAAAAGAAGTGGTTTATTCTTATGCTGACAGATTAAGAATCCAACAGGTAATGGATAATCTAGTAAGTAATTCTATAAAATATACATTAAAAGGTCAGGTCGAACTTAAGTTAGCAGATGAAGGTAAATATGTAAGATTCTCTGTATCAGACACTGGAGAAGGTATTCCAGAAGAAGATATCGCAAAACTGGGTACTAAATTCTTTAGAGCAAATATGTATTTAAAGTCAGATGGGAAGATTGGAGATAGAAGAATTGTTAGACCAGGGGGAACTGGTATTGGACTTTATGTTGTATATCAGATAGTTAAATATATGTATGGTGAAGTAAAAGTTACCAGCAAGCTTGGTGAGGGAAGCACGTTTAGTTTTACGGTTCTAAAGCATACGGATGCATTAGAGGATAAAAACTCTTTCATTTTAACTGGAAAAAATAGTGTAAGGACCTATAACGATGAGACAAGAGAGTCGGTATTTTAGAGCATTCTAATCTCAGCATCGATAAACATTTGAATATCTCCATCTAATACAGCGTCGGTATTGAAGCTTTCAACATTTGTTCTGGTATCTTTTACTAATTTGTAAGGTTGTAAAACATAATTTCTAATCTGAGTTCCCCATCCTGCAATTTGATAATCTCCTTTAACATCACTCATTTCTTTTTTCTGCTTTTCTTCTTCAATTTCGTAAAGCTTTGCCTTTAACATTTTCATTGCTGTTTCCCTATTTTGAGATTGGGATCTTTGGGAAGAAGATTCTATTACTATACCAGATGGTTTATGAACAATTCGTGCTTTGGTAGCAACTTTATTTACGTTCTGTCCTCCTGCACCACTACTTCTTACGGCAGTAAATTCAATATCATTAGGATTAATTTCAATATCAATATCCTCGTCTACAACTGGCATTACCTCAACTCCAACAAAAGATGTTTGTCTTAAACCTTGTGCATTAAAAGGAGAGTTTCTAACAAGTCTATGTGTCCCATGTTCTCTTCTTAAATATCCATAAGCATTCTTACCAGATATCTGTAATGTCACAGTAGAAATTCCTGCTTCAGTTCCTTTAAGTTCATCTAATACTACAACTTGCCATCCTTTAGTATTTGCATACCTCAAATACATTCTGAACACCATTTCTGCCCAATCACATGCTTCAGTTCCACCTTGACCTGCTATTATCTTCATAATTACATCGCACTTATCAAATTTACCAGATAAATATGTTGCAAGCTCTGATTTTTCGATATTTTTTTCTAATTTTTCAATTTCTTCTTCAAGAAATTTATTCATATCCAAGTCACTTTCTTCAACATCAATAGATAAGTTTTTAATATCTTTAAAGTTTTTGTCTAGATTCTCTAGTTCTTCAATTTCAGATTTTGTATCACCAATCTTCCTCATTGTCTTTTGAGCCTCTTCGTTATTAGACCAGAAATCTGCAACAGATGTTTTTTCTTCCAAAGATTTTAAATCAATAAATAATTGATCAAATTTTCTTTTTGTTTTAATAAAATTAATCCTGTCTTCTAGATTTTGTATTTTATCTGAATCGCTCATTTGAATTTATAATAATGTGTAATTATATCATATAGATTTGCACACAGTGGTTTTGAGAATAATTTCAACTTTGATTTTTACTTCCTATCTTAGTATTTATAAACTCAAAATAAATTAAGAAATAGACTTGTAACTACTCAGACAAGTAGTTATTGATTGTACAGATATCCCTAATATATATCCGCTACATCTACACAAGAGTGAACTCTCGTTAGATTTGCGTTGATGGGGTATCTTAGAATTGCTAACATTACGAAGATTCTTTTAAGGGGCGTTCAAGGTAAGTTGTTCCGATGTTATAACAAATATCGGGATATGTACGCGAACCAATGTCCAAATTCCCCAAGAAAGAATCTTTTTTTTCAGTTCGTAATTACACTTAAGACGACATCAATCGGTAACAACCTACGAAATTCAGCATACATGAGATAAAAATCAATGTAAAGACTTTTTTAGAAATTTCTCCAAGTTCATTTAATAAATTATTTGATGTAAAATAATTTACTATTAATTACAAACTTCAACATGTTTAAAATAAATATAAGAGTTATATTATTTACACTTTTTATTTTAGCCTTAATAATTTGTTCAGTCATTCTCTCGGTAATGTATTTCGTAATTTATCCTTCGACTATCGTTAAAGGTAATGGGAATTTAATTTCCGAGAAGAGGAATTTAACTAAATTTACAAAAATAAATGTAAGCGACAAAATAAATTTAAATATTACTCAAGGTACTTCAGATGAAAATCTAGATTTAAAAGCAGAAGATAATATAATAAAGCAAATCAAAACAGAGGTTAATGGAGATACTTTAAATATTAGTTTTGCTAAAACAGTTCTTGGTTTAAATATAATTGATTCAACAAAAGAAGTAACAATAAATTTAAATTATAAAGATTTACAAGAAATTAGCCTTTCTGGTAATTCCATTTTAAAGTCTTCAAATAAAGTAAGAAGTGACAAATTAAAACTAACTCAATCTGGAAATTCATCTTCAACAATCGAACTTTTTGTAAATTCATTAATATCAAATACAAGTGGATTAAGTACTTCTTTTTTAACAGGATCTGCAATATCTCAAGAAGTAAATATTTCTGGATCTGGAAAGTATATTGCAAACGATCTGGATAGTAAGGATGTAAAAATTTCATTATCTGGCGACGGAAATGTTAAAATCAGAGCTGATGAATCTTTAGATATAAATGTTAGTGGGTCTGGTTCTTTAGAATATTCTGGGAATCCAAAAAAACTCACACAAAATATCTCAGGTACAGGAAGTGCAAAACAGATAAGCAATTAATATTAAAATTTATTGCATTACTTTTAATCGTTTGTTACAATTTTGTCATCTTATTCAAATAACAGTGCAAACTAATACTTTTAAAACAATTTTAGCTCTCGTAATTAACCTCATTATTGTAGGTTCAATTTCGCATAGGGAGTTAAATGTAGTTTAAGAAGTATTCTTAAAATCAAATTTACAAGCTCCCGAAAGGGAGTTTTTTTTATCTTAATTTTTCAATCATGTTAAATCAACATCAAAACCAACAGAATCAAAGTGAACTATTTGATCCAAACTCAAATTATTTTAAGGAGAAAGCAAGAATGCAAATGTCGGAAAGTGAATTTGGATATATCAGAAGATTGATGATTTCTTATCAAGAGGGAGTGTATACGTGGCAAGAAGTAGCTCATGTTTTTACATATTGTAGAAGTGTAGTCGATGAAGTTGGAGCTTTTAATGCAATAGAAAAGGCAAGAAGTGGAGAAAGAGCATTAAGAGGTTTTAATAGTTTGTATCCATCCATAGGAGATTTTGAGAATCAAACTGAAAAATACATAGATACTATTTTGAGAAGATTTTTTTCGGAAGAACAAAGACCGCAAATATTATTGTATTGTGGTGGTTATCCAGCTTTAAGCTCAATGCCACAGGAACAATTTAATAATTTAATTATTTGGTTTGAACAAAATAACGATTTAGCTTTTGAGGAAAAATGTAATTATGTTTGGGGAAATAGAGGAAGTTGGGCACAAATGAACTAACAATAATATTTATTAAAACATCTATAATGTTAAGAGATATAGATTACACATGGGAATCTGCTGCATTGCAAAGGATGCCTTCACCTGAATGCTGTCCGAGTAGCGTATTAAATTTATGTTTGGAAGGAGATGTAATAATTTTAGATTTTTCCTCATTAAAACTTATTGATGGAGAAAAATTTAATATTAGTGGAGATTATGATGCTATTAACCTAATTAAAGACTATATTCTAAATTCACGATGTAGTGTAGATGGTCACATCATTCATGTTGTAGAGGAGAAAGCTTATTTAACTTATGAATTAGATGATCAGGATAACTTAGCGGCAACCCTTCACCTTACTTTTAATTATGAACAAGAAGCATGGATTAAATTTTTAGAAAAAGAAATGCATCAGATAAATGCTGCAGGAAATTTTTATTGGGTTGGTAGTAATTTTTATCAAGAATCTTAATATGGATAAAGTAAAAAATTAATTCTAACCTATCTAATTAATCTACCGTATTCTTTCTGAACAACTTGAATTGCATGTTCAAAGTAGTCACCAGGAGGCATCTTATCTTTAGGAAGTCCTCTGTGCGCTATTAAAACTGCTTCAAGTATATAATTCGTTAATGGATTTCTAAACTCACCGTACGGATTAAGATATTGTGGATTATCTCCATTAAAAGGATAATAAAATCTTTCAGACATTTTATTGAAAGGAATCACAACACCATTTTCAAGGCAAAGATCTCTCATTCTTTCTGCCGCAGATGATGCTCTTCCTCCAGCAGTGCTAAATGCTGAAACAAAATAAACAAACAATGTGCCTGCATCCTCGCCTAAATCTGCAATAACTTTAGATAAAATTTCATTAAGCTCGTCATGATATTCTATTTTAATTTGTGGTTGTTTGAAATCCATTGAGAATGATTATAGCATCAGGTTTATGAGCGCAAATAGTATTTTCTTGTAAAAATCTATAGATTGTTTAGAATAAGTCAGTTACCAAACAACTATGAGACTTATTACTTTTCAACCAAATAGAAAGCTAGTTAGTATTAGACCTTTCTATATTTTTCTAGCAACGATTTTTTTAGTATTATTTGCAGATTCTATAATGTCTTACTACTTTCCATTAGTAGTAGAGAATAATATAAATTCAAACACAATTGTTGGTATTGTCATGGCACTTTCCTCAATGGTTGGATTAGCTTGTGATTTAATTTTTCCTCAATTATTTCAAAAGAAAACCTGGAAGTTTTTATTGGTAGCTGGAATTATTGTTTCAATCACTTTTCCCATTGTTGTAAATTTAGGAATAGCTTTTGCATCTATATCTGTATTTCTCTTAGCCTCAATAATGTGGGGTATTTATTACGAGTTTCTTTCGTTTTCTCAACAAAGTTTTGTTATTAGTACAGAGAGTAGAGACTCTTTCTCAAAAGATTGGGGTTTAGTTTCTATAATTACTGGACTTGGTTCTTTAGTTGGTCCAATTGTAGGCTCATTGTTAGTTAGAGACACACTAGTAAATTCTGCAACAATTATTGTAGCATTACAATTTATGGCTTTAATTTTTGCGATATTACTTATTTCTAGCGAAAAAAGAGGAAAGAAAATTGAAGTTGTAGAAGAAGAAATAAAAATGAGTATTAGCAGAGAATTAATATACTGGTTTGTTTTATTAAAAAGAATTTGGCCACCAATTGTTGTTGGATTAGCTATGACATTTATTAGTGCCTCTTTCTGGACAATAGGACCTTTGTTTGGTCAACAAATTTTAGGTGATTCAGGTTTAGATTGGCTTATTGTAGTTATATTTATAATTCCAACAATCCCAGGTGCAATTATTCTTTCTAGATTAAAAATAATTAAACATAAAAAAATTATTTCAGAAATAGGTCTATTATTCTCGGGAATATCAATGGCATGTATATTCCTAGTTCAAAATAATATTGTTATAGTTTTGTTCTTAGTGCTTCTACTTGGATTATTCTTATCTTTCACTTGGCCATTAAACGAAGCAGTGTATAGCGATATTACAGATAGAGCTGGAGATAAAAAATTACATGTAACAGCAATAACAAGAGCAAATACTTCAATTGGATATGTGGTAGGTCCAATAATGGCTGGATTTATAGCAGATAAAACTGACTACTTTACAGCATTTTCAATCGTAGGGTTAATAGTACTTGTAATTTCTGCATTATTAATTGTATTTACTCCAAGAAAGCTAAAACTTCCTCAAAGCAAATTAGCTGAGATTGAAGCAATTTAGAAAGTATCAATTCTTTTTAATCTTTCTTCGAGTGGTGGATGTGTAGAAAATAATTCTAAAACACCTTTAAGCTTCATTGGGTTTTGAATATATAGAGAAGAAAATCCAGGGTTAATTTTCATAGGAAAGATTTCTACAGAATCTGCAATTCTAATTAATGCGTCTATTAAATCTTGAGGTAATCCAGTAACTTTTGCACTTGCATAATCTGCACCAAACTCTCTTTCTTTAGAAACAGTTAACTGTAAAATTAAAGCTGCAATTGGAGAAAAGATAATTAATAAAATAGTAACAATTGGATTTGCATTATTATCTTCATCATAAGAACCACCAAACTGGGCGATAGAAGCTATTCCACTTGATATTAAAGCAGCTACTGTACCTAATAAAGCATCTCCATGTCTAATATGTGCAATTTCATGAGCCATAATTGCTCGAATTTGTCCTCTTGTTAATTGAACTAATATTCCTTCTGTAAAACATATAGAGCTTGTTTTTAAATCCCTTCCAGTTGAGAAAACATTTGCTTGAGAACTCGGTGCAAAATATAGCTTAGGCATTGGGATACTAAATTTCTTTGAGAACTCTTTTAAATCTTCGTAAATATCTGGTGCATCCACTTCACTTACTGGAACAGCTCCTGCAGAATAGAGTGCTATCTTATCGCTAAAAAAGTAGGCAGCAATATCAACAATAACCGCAAATAAAAGGAAAACAAAAGCTCCTGTAAATCTACTTATTGTAAATCCAAGTATTACTAAAATTATGGTTAAAACTCCTAGAAATATTTTTACTTTCGTTTTTGGATTCATAAATTCATTCTACAGTACTAGTTTGTAAATGGGAACATATACAGTATAATCTAGATAAAAGAGATTGGATACTAGATACAAGTATCTAGACTCACAGTATCTAATATCTTGTATCTAATATCAAAATCAAATGCTTCACCAAGAACTTCAAACAATCCTAGATAAGGAAATTAATAGACAATTAAATACACTAGATCTTATTCCTTCAGAAAATTTTACTTCGAATGCAGTAAGACAAGCAGTAGGATCAGTATTTATGCATAAATATTCAGAAGGTTATCCAAATGCAAGATACTATGAAGGAAATGAATTTATCGATGAATTAGAACTTCTTACAATTGAAATGGTTAAAAAAGTATTTTCTTTACCAGAAGATTGGGGAGCAAATGTACAGCCATTAGGAGGATCAAATGCAAATCTTGGAGTTTATAATGCATTGCTAAATCCAGGAGAGAAAATTTTAAGTATGTATTTACCAGATGGAGGACATCTTTCCCATGGATGGAGTTATACATCTACAAAAGATAGGACTGAAGAAGATCAAAAGAATTTAGAGAGCGAGACAGAGTATCTTGGAGGTAAAACTAGAATAAGTATTGTTTCTAAAATCTACGATGTTACTCAATATAAAGTAAATAAAGAAACTAATTTATTTGATTACAATGCAATTGAAAAACTAGCATTAGAAATTAAACCAAAATTAATTATCACAGGTGGAACTGCATACACTAGAGAAATTGATTATATAAGAATGAAATCTATTGCAGATAAAGTTGGAGCATACTATTTAGCTGATGTAGCTCACGAAGCAGGATTAATTTCAGCTGGAGTTTTAACTACTCCAATTGGAATCGCTGATGTGGTTACATTTACAACACATAAAACTTTAAGAGGTCCAAAAGGAGCTGTAATAGTTGCAAAAAATGAATTAATAAATTCAATTAATAAAGCGATTATGCCTGGAATGCAAGGTGGTCCTCACAATGGAACTATTGCCGGAATTTGCCAAGCGTTATTCGAAGCAGATACACCAGAATTTAAAATCTATGCTCATCAAATAGTAAAGAATGCAAAAGCATTAGAAAGTGAACTAAAGAATCTTGGATTTAATTTAGTTTCTGGAGGAACAGACAAGCATCTTATATTGATTGATCTTCGAAATAAAAGTATAGGTGGTAAAGATGCAGCAAAAGCACTGGCAAAAGCTGGAATAGTTTCAAATATGAATACAATCCCATTTGAATCTGGTTCTCCTTTAAATCCATCTGGATTAAGAATTGGAACCCCAACTCTCACAACAAGAGGAATGAAAGAAGACGAGATGAAAATAGTCGCAGAGTTAATTAGTAAAGTATTATCGGCACCATCAGAAGATGCAGTAATACAAGAAGTTAAACTAAAAGTAGAAGAACTTTGCAAAAAATTCACTTTATCTGTTTAAATTTACGTAAAATTTTAGTATCATAAATATATCTAATTAAAGCACTAATTAGAAACTGCCCTTAACTTTTACCTGTTTATATTTCTTTTCTACTCGAAAAAATGTTCGAACCAAAATTTACATATACAGATAGACTCGTATCACAATTAATAAAATTAGAAGGTAACAAAACTTCAGTTCAAACTCTCGACTTAAATTACAACGTTAAATATAAACTTACTCTAAATGCAAAAGCTTTAGATATTTTCCATGTTGCAAGAATGTTAGAGAATGAAATCTCTTTAAAAGATGCAGAGAAAATTGCTACGGGAATTAAGCCAGACGGAATTGACGAAGGTAAGTTTGTAATTCTTCAAAACTTTAGAAATATTTTAGAGTTCAATAGATCTCAAATGGTAGATAGTTATGCAGAAATGGATTTTGCAATTCTGCAACATTTAAATAAATTAATTACTGCAAATTGGAGTGAAGCCTGGAATGCAAAATTTAGAGCAGTAGGAGACGAACTTGATGAAAGAAATGATGACTGGGCAAATTTAAGAGATAGAAAATTAGAAGCTGGTGAAGTTACAGAGGAAATGGGGAGTTTAGTCCAATGGTATAAAGATATTACTCCAACATTAACACCATTAGTAAGATTTGCAATTCTACTTTATGGATTAATCGAAATTTATCCATTTATAGCTGGAAATAAATTTACGATTCTTGCAGTAGCAGACTATCTTTTATTAAAGAATGGCTTAGCTAGTAAGTCTTATGTATCAGTCATCAGAAATTTTGATATAAACATAGATAAATATTTGGAAGCAATCCAAATGTCTAGAAAGAATTACGACCTAGCATATTGGTTAGAAGCATTTATAGAAAGTGTAAATAAAGATCTTTTGGAAATTAAAGAAAATATTAATGACTATATAATGGAGGACGAAAGAGCTAAGAAGCAACCATTCTTAGATCTAAACCCAAGACAATTAAAAGTATTAAGATATCTTCAAAATGTTCCTTATATAAAGAGAGAAGATTATTGCCACATGATGGATGTTTCCACTATGACTGCTTTTAGAGATGTTAACGATTTAGTAAGAAAGAAATTATTGAAAGTAGAAGGAAAAGGGAGAGGAACGAAATATAGATTATCAACAATGTAAAATAAAAGCACGAAGCTCGATAAAGTTACAAAAGCCGAAATAAATCCCACATAAGTGGGATTCTTTTTTGAATTTCTTTATTCGAATTTCGTGCTTTGTGACTTTAATATCCCACAGTATCATTATTCAATTGTTTAACTCTTTTATCTAATTTCTTGCTTAAATAATTAATTAGATCGTTCATTCCTTTTCTACTTTCGTAATCTAAATCTAAAAGTGAAATTCCATCTTCAAAATTTTTTAAACCTTGTTTAGCAAGAAAGTAATCAGTTTCTCCTCCGACTTCATTACTTATCTGCACTAGTGCAGTACCAACTGCGCCTAAATTCTTAATTCTTTTTTTTGTTTCTTCGTCTGGTTTCATTTCGGAATTATTAAAAATTACATCTGTCTTCTTATATTCTATACTAATATCCTAATGTTAACCATAATAGTTTTGACTAATAGCAACTATGTGGTGTTAGAATACTATTCTAAATAAAACTCGGATCGACTTATATAAATTTGATCTTTATCTATTTTTCAGTATAATCACTCCATATGAATTTGAAAGTTTTTAAATTTACATTAGTAATAATCCTTTTGGTAATCTTTACTGCATTAGCTATTCCGCAGTTTAATTTTACAATTGGAGACAAACAAATCTATTATCCAAACATAGATTTCTCTTTAATAGATAAAGACTCTAAGACAGGTAACTTCGTAAGAGGAAGAGGATTATACCCATCTAAAGAAGTAAGATCGACCCTAGAATTTTCAAGTATAGATCTAATAAATTCTGATAAAAGCAATCTTTTAGCTAATTATTTACAAGTAGTTAGACAAAGAATTACAGTTGCTGGTTTAAAAGATGTAGAAGCAAGAAGTGAAGTATCAGATCTTGGTTATAGTTTAGTAATAAACTATCCAGACTATTATTCTAACCCAGTTTCTTACACAAAATTACTAACTGGAAAAGGAAAAATAACATTTGCCTCATTTGATTCTTCAGGACAAACAGGAGCTTTAGATTTATCCGATAGAGAGATACAAGGTCAAGTTTCAATAAACTTTATTAGCCAATTAGGCTCTCATATACAATTTCAATTTACTTCTGGAAAGAAAGCTGTTTTAACTCAAGCATTAACTGCAAGTTCATCTAGCCAAGTAGGATTCTTCTTAATGGATGTAGATAACAATGAACAATTCTTTATAAGGCAATTTGAACAAAACGATGCAACTAGCTTAACAGTAAGAGCAATTCCAGTTAATTACTCATCAGGCGAGAGTACAGATAAATCTTTAACATTAGCAATAGTAAGATCATATTTTTTAAATGCATCTCCTTTTAAAGATACATTTACTACTGAGGACTCTGTAGCTATTATTCCAAGTTCATTCTCACCAGATGGCACAAAGTTTATTACAATAATGAGTGTTGTTGCTTTATTAATATTAATGCTAGCTGCATTCATCAGATTGAAATTTGAAGGTGGAATTAAATTCACACTAATGGTCTCAACTTTTGTAGCAATTACTGTAACTTTCTTAAAGTATTCTAATGCTGCATTATCAATAGGTACAGTGTTAGGAATGTTATTTGCTGTTGGGTTAGTAAGTTTATTAAGTTGGAACTTAGTTTCAGAAAAAGATGAAGATGCAAATGAATTAAATTATAAAAAGTATTTAAATTTAAGCTTTGTGTTAATCCTTTTGAGTATATTCCTTTCTACAATTGTAAAAGGAGTTTCTATGTTCTACGACTTCATAGGAGTTATCTTAATGTCTGGTTTAGTTCTAACATTCATGAGCTTTTTCAGCTTTAAAGTAATTAATTATTTAAGTATTAAGAGAAGAAAAAATGTTTAAAAGACTAAAACTAAAAAGAAGATTATTTATATTATCTGTTCCTATTTTTCTAATAATTTCAGGTGTTGCTTTATATACAAACCAAATTTTCTTCTTTTCGGAATTTAAACCATTAGTAGAAATTAGATATAACTTAGAAGATTCGGGAAAGCTAAAAGAGCTTTTAGATAGAACTTCTCAGTTAAACAATGTCGCAAGCGTAGATAGAATAAATAACATTATTCAAATACAAGGGAGAAGTTATGATGATGTAAAAACAAATATTCAAGACCTTACAAAAGACTATACTGGAGTTATATTTACAGTTAAAGAAATTTCTTCTGAAAATAAAGGTGCCCTAACAGCATTACTAGGAGGACTATACGTTCTTTTATTAGCAGGAGCTGCAATCCATTTTTATTTTATTTCTTCCAAAGGTGGTGAATTAAAAATAATAATAGGGTCTTATGTAGTATTATTCGTAAATTTTACCCTCAGTCTACTTTTAAGTTTAGGATTACTAAGTTTAGTTTCTAGATATTATAAAGTTGAGTCTTTAGAATTATTATTAATTTTAATTTCTTCAATCTTAACTTATCTACTTTTCTATTCTGCATCCGAAGGAATTCAAGATATAAAAAACTTTCAAGAACTAGGACAAAAATATAAATTATATATTTCAAAAGTATATAGATCAATTATTGTAATTGTGTTTATCTTATTAGTTGTTGTATCAATTGGATTAGGAACAGGATTTGTAATCCATGCATTAGCATTATTTGCATTTATTCTAATAGCTATCTACCAATCTTATTGGAATAGTTATTTAATGGAAGATTGGCATAATCTACAAAATTCTTTTAGGACAAAAATTTCTACAATTAGAAATTCTAGGAAGAAACCTAAAAACGCAGCACCAAAGGTATCTGTAGAATCAAAAAAGAAAGATAAGAAAAAAAAGAAAAAGAAGTAATTTTATTTTGTATATTTCTTTTTCTTTAATTCATCTGGTAGATGTTGTTGGTCCACCTTTGCATCTTTATAATCGTGAGCATATTTGTATCCTTTCCCGTATCCAAGTTCTTCCATCAGTTTAGTTGGTGCGTTTCTAATATGCAAGGGAACTGGTAAAGAACCATATTCTTGAACATCTTGTTTTGCAGATGTACTAGCAGTATATGCTTCGTTACTTTTTGGTGCTCTAGCTAAATAAATAGCTAGTTGAATTATTGCGACATCACATTCTGGTCTTCCAAGCTTTTGACACGTCTCAAACACAGTATTAGCAAGAATTACAGCCTGAATATCAGCGTTACCTATATCCTCAGATGCAAACCTTAAAAGTCTTCTGGCAATATAAAGTGGATCGTCTCCTGCCTCAAGCATTCTTGTTACCCAGTAAACAGATGCATCGGGATCTGAATCTCTCATAGATTTATGTACCGCAGAAATAATATTGTAATGATCTTCACCACGACTTTCGTACTGTAAGAAGTTCTCAACAGTTTTCTTTAAAATTTCTTTATTAATTTTTCCATCTCCAGCAAACATTGTGGATTCTAAAATATTGGCTGAGGTTCTTAAATCTCCATCTGATGCTTTCGCAATAAACTCAACAGACTCTTCGTCAATTGAAACTTTTATTTTCTCTTCTTTTAACTTAGAAACGAGCAAGCTTATATATTTTTTAACATCATTTTTATTATGTTTTGCAAAGGTAAAAACTCTACATCTGGATAATAAAGCTGGTATTAAACTAAAAGATGGATTTTCTGTGGTTGCACCAATAAGAATAATTACTCCTTTCTCAACATAAGGTAAAAGAGCATCTTGTTGAGATTTATTCCATCGATGTATTTCGTCTAAAAATAAAATAGTCTTATCACCTTCACCTTTTAAATCTAAAGAAGGCATTTGCTGTCTTTTCATTGCTTTCTTAATAATCTCAGTTAAATGAGCTTTCCCACTCATAACCGCAGAAAGTTTATAAAAGTCAGCATTAACTTTTTTAGAAATTATTGATGCTAAAGTTGTTTTACCTGTTCCTGGTGGCCCCCAAAAAATCATAGAAGGGATATTTTGAGTTTCAATAAATTTGCGAATAGGTTTACCTTCACCAACTAGGTGTTCTTGTCCGATATATTCATCTAAATTTTGTGGTCTATATTTTGAAGCTAATGGTTCCATGCTTTGATTATACCAAACAGATCAATTTATTCTAAAATTGTGAACCTTCCAAATATCTGATAAGATTTAATTATCACAAATAATAAATATGATTCAAGTTAAAGAGCCTCCAAAAAATATGTATGTACTCATAGCAAGTCTTATAATTCTTGTAATTTTTTCGGTGGGGATTGGAGTATTAGGTATTGTTTTAGGAAATAGAATTCAAAATTCCATCTCGAGTGAGGTAAATGTTAATGATGTAAGTTTAAAATGTATAAATGAGGGTGGAACTTGGGTTGCTAAAAACCAAGAATGTGAAAAAGTAAGCGAACCATTCTGTAGAAATCTAGACGGAGTCTTCGATGCTTGTGCATCACCATGTAGAAACGCAACTGGAGATGTAATTTGTATACAAATGTGTGTCCAAACATGTACTTTCAAATGATTAAATAATTTAGTCAATTCATACGAAATTCATAACTTATTCACTTAAACTTCACTTGATTTAGGCTACAGATTTGCATAAAATGGCATTACAATTTTATTTTTATTAGATCTTTTTTAATGGCAGAGGAAACAAAAAAATCGCAGGAAGTTAAAGCCGCGACAGTAACTATTAATATCGATAAATTTTTAATGCCAGGAGCTATTTTCCTTTCTGCATTAGTTTTATCAGCATCTTTATTCTTTGGACTAAACAATATTGCAACCAAAGTTGGTTCTGTTACGACTACAACTGGAACAACCACTACAACGCCACCAGCAGCAACTGGAGCTGTAACTGTAACAGCAGATCAAATTAAATCTCTATATAGCTTATCAAATGGTATAAAGTTTGGAGATGATAGTAAGAAAGTAACATTCGTAGAATTCTCAGATCCATCTTGTCCATATTGTCACATTGCTGGAGGAAAGAATGCTGAATTAAATAAAAGTTCTGGATTTACATTAGTAGCAGACGGTGGAACTTATACTGCACCTGTACCAGAATTCAAGAAGTTAGTTGATGAGGGAAAAGCTTCTTATATGTGGTTCTATACAAATGGACATGGTAATGGAGAAGTAGGAACAAGAGCATTATATTGTGCTCACGAACAGGGAAAGTTCTGGGATATGCATGATTACTTATACGGGGCAGATGGTTATAGCATTCAAAACGATACCGTAAAGAACGATACAACTAAGTACGATACATTAATTACTGCAATGAAAGGGAAGACGGGAGGAGTTAACTTAGATAATCTAAAGTCTTGTCTTAACAGTGGTAAGTATGATTCTAGATTAACTGAAGATCAAGCAAAGGGAACAGAATTAGGAGTAAGTGGTACACCAGGCTTCTTTGTTAATGAGACAAATTTCGCTGGAGCATATAGCTATACAGATATGCAATCTGCAGTAGATACGGCTTTAGCTAAGTAAAAAAAAGGTCTCTTCGGAGACCTTTCTGATATAATAACTTGTAGGACTCGTCCTGCAAGTTATTGAATTTATTAAAATCTTTATGGGATCTGATAGCGGAAAATACATAATACCCTTTGGAATAGTAATACTAGTTTTAAATGTAGTACTAATATTAGTTTTAATGTTTCAAGATATTTTAGTACCTAAACCAATTATTGTGGATGATGTTGAAGTTGTAGTCTCTTCACCTGCAAGTTTTCCAGTAAGTTTCTAACGAGTAACTCCTAATTGAACTAATCTTGTTCCGTCTGAAAGTGTAATATTATTAATACTTCCAATTTTCTTCTTTTCCTCAATAATTTTTGCTATAACATCAGGCAATGCTTTTGCAGGTAATAGATTTGTCCATACAAACGTTATCGGTGGATTGAACATACTCAGAGTAATTATAATAGTATTACCTTTTTTCTTTACTGTAACACCTTTAGATGAAGAATTTGTAGGTGTAGAAGGGTTTGACATTCCCATACTAGACATAAGATTTGTAATTGTAGCCGTTGCTTCTTCTAGAGACATGCATTCAACTTGTCCAATATTCCTCGTTGCTTCTGTTTTGTTGATAAATTCAATCAGATTCATTGATGGATTATACTATTTATATGGGAAACGATCAAGAATTGTCGCCGTTAGTGAGTGTCGGCAGCCTCGACGAGGGTTTTTAGTTTATCTAAATCTTTTTCCCATTGTTTAGTATCTGTATTGAACCATTCTAACCCTGTGAATTGAAGTTTGTATAGTGATTTTTTTTCGACAACAGAACCTAGATAAATGTATTCTTTATTTTTATCCTTAGAGTAATTAATTGCGTTTAGCATCATTGCCATTCCTAGATTCTTTTCTTTTGGGATTTCTTGATTATAAAATGGATATGCATAGTGAATTATTTTTTCATTTACATAAGATAATGTGTACCCATCAGCAAATTCTTTACTTGAAGTTAAGTACTTGTACACAAATACATAGTTCATGTTACTTTTGTCAGTTTCAGTGAACATCTCTTTAATCTTCGATGCACTCATTGTTCCATCACCAAAACGTTCAGTGTAAAAAGTTTTCCCAAGGTTATGTATCTGCCAGCTGTAATTGGCTAATGGAAGTGAATGAAGATCCAGTTTTAAATCCATATTCTTGTTTAGAATTCTTCTATTCTCTGAACTGAGAACAAATTCGGAAAGTTTAATTCTTAAAGACCTAGTTTGAATGAAATTACCTTTTATCTTTCTGGTTAAAACAAATCCTTGCTCGTACATAGATGTAGCATCTTCGGGATTGTCTATATTAATATCTTTTTCGTCTGTTTGAAAATAATCCATAAATTAATTTTAACACGAATATGAATATAAAAAACTCTAGCTATATAGAGTTTGTGGATATTTAAAATAGAATTTCAAAAAATAATCATTAACCCACAATGTATATAAAATCATCGAAAATAAATTCATTGAATTCCTTCTGATATTCATGTATATTCTTTTATATAAAGTTTGAGGTTCAGTCAGCTTAGGTTAGACAGAACTTTTTTAATGCCCTTAAATGGATACGTTTAATCAAACAACTAACGGTACAGGTACTCTAGATGATATAGATGTAGATGTTCCCCAAAATGTTGCTGCTACCGGAACACATAGAACTATAAACCTTTTTACATCTCCATTACCAGTCACTGGCACTCTTGCTAATAAAACTGAAGGAACAGATACTACTATTCAGACGCAAGAATTAAGTTTAAGAGTAAGTATTGACGAACAAAAAATAAACGCATTAAGATCTGCCATTGAAAGTTCAGAGTTTCTGGCTAGAGAGTCTATTATGGTACTTTGTGATATCTATTATAAAGAAGCTATTGTTTCTGGAGTTATTGACGATGTGGCTCTTATGGATTTTGTTCTTAGAAAAGTTATTTCATTCCCGGAATCAATTTTAACTTTCAAAGAAGGAATGGGGTTGATTGATATAAAGAAAAATCGAGATGTAGTTCAACAATATATGCAAAAAATGAGAACAAATGTTCAGACAATTGTGGAGCATCTTGTTTATGCTAAAGGAGTGGCATGGTATAAAGCAAAAATTTTTCTAGCAAATTTATCGATAGAGTATGGTGAAACGTATTCTGAAGAAGATCTAGATGCATCTATTAAAAAATCTACTTTGCAATTTGTTAATAGTTTTCTACCGGACATAATAAATCTTCTCTCCGATAAGAATAAAATCTCAGGACTCTCAAAGGATGTTCTAGAAATTATCTATAAGTTAAGAACTAATCTTGTTAATGGATTTAAAAGTACTGAAGAAGTAGAGAGGCTTGTTAGTATATTTATTAAAAAGTATGTTTCTAAGCCAGAAGCAGAATTTAGGAAAGTAATCTCTAAAATTGAAAATGCACTAAAAAATGAAATTGCCTTTGGGGAGACTCATTACGATGCTTTAATAACTGTGCAATTTCAAGATAAATCCACAGTTATGATTAGGGCACTAGACTACTATATAAGTCGTTTATTGAATCTTAGTTATATTTCGAATTCTATGGATTTCTTTATAAATAGTACAACTAGAGGGGCAAGATTACAGGTCTTACCTTATGAATTGATAGAAAATTTTCAACCAGCTGTAAGCTATGCGATTGAAGACGAAATTAATTTAGAGCTAATGTCTGCAATGAATGGAAGTGTAACTTCAATTTATCAAACAAAAAAGATTTTAGAAGATAAAAGAAGAGTTCCTGACCCTAGGAAATGTAAGGATCTTAACCCAGCTTCTAGTGCATTTTTTGAAAGTACTTTTACTACAAATGTAATAGATTTAAAGGGCGAGGTCGCAAATGAGTTTAGAAACATTTTAGGAGGTGAGAGATTAAACAATACTGGGCATCCTAAAGAGATGATAGAATACTTTTTTAAAATCTTTGAGCTTTCAATATTTAGTTTGAATGAGTATATACAAAAGAAGGAAGGAGTTAACTTATCAGGTACGGTTATATTCCAGCTGTTTACAATAATGTTTTTGAGATTTAAAAATTTATTCCACGATGCATTAGTACAAACAGATCAAATGAATATTATTAATATAGATTCGTATGTAAATGATTTTTATAGATTAAGAGATATTAATGTAGATTCTGAGGCTTTGCACAGTTTTTATTCAAATCAGTTGGAGCAAAGAATAGAAAATAGACAGCTATTAAGAACTATTCCTAGATCCAATGAAATGGCAGACAATCATGTTGAAGTATTTGTAGCAGGAACTATGTGCACATATATGAGGATACATTTACCTAGTGCAACTTACTATGCAGATACAATTGATGAAGTTATGGGTGATTTTTTAAAATTTAATCCTGGAACTGGAGACTGGCATGAATTAGCTGAGCATTCTGTTGCTCATATTATAATGAATTCATCTATAAAATTTACATTGAATGAAATACCTAACCTAATATCAACTACTGTTAGGCTATTTAGTAAATATGAAGCCCTCCTACCCTACATTATTGTGTCTTTAAGAGAAAAATTAACTTTAATGTTAATAGACTTTAGTGATTTAAAAATAACACTTTCAACTATACAGCCAGAAGACTCATTGGTGCCAATATTAGAGGAAATAAAAAGGAAGTTTGGTAAGGTGGAAGATAAGTATGGAATTATAGAATTACTATCATCATCGCGACGTTTTGATATAAAAGCTCTCTTAGAGAAGTGTTTTTCACTTCAGGTAGCCGAAGCATAAAATTTTCATCCAAATATGTATCAGTATTTAAATACAATAGAAACCACGCCGACTAAAGATTTTGATTTTTTTTATCAATCTGACATTTTGTATGTCGATGATTTGCCTGAATATCAGCAAATTATTAATACTTTAAAAGTTGATGTTTTATCCGATAAATTTATTAATAATGTAGATTTAGAGTTTTTTCTCCAAGGGACAATCGCTAATTTACATTTGTATATGAATAAAAACGATGTTCATTTAAGTAATAAAGAGATTGGATTCTTAATTAAGTACCTTATTACTTGGTACAAGTATATAACTGGAGGTGTATCGAAATTGGAAATAGGGTATTATTCAGCTCTAATTAGAGAAGGAGGATATTCTAATTCTAAAGAAGAAGCACTTTTCAGATTGCTTTTAATGAAAGAAACGCCGAATTCTGATGGTTATAGCTACACTCATTTATTATGTATGGATTTTTCTGATTTTGTTAATGTTATGATTCTTCGTCTAAAAGTGAGATTTAATACTATCTTTATAGAATCTTGATATCTTATCAGTAATAACTTAGAATGTTAGTCCAAGATGGCATCATTACTATCTTTTTTTTGTAAAATATGAATCAACAACCTTCACAATCTTTTTTAGCAGTTCTACAACTAGATTTAGAAAAAGAAAGAAAAGAAGCATCTAAACGTCTTCTACAAGCTAGATCAAACAATCCGGATGAAGTTGCAGCAGCCCAAAATCAATTAAGATCTACGATTCATACTATGCAGCTTTTCAAAGCAGCATTATTAAAAGATCCACATAAAATTGATGACGATAAAGATACTATAAAAGCTAAGGTATTAGCTATGTATAAAACTATAAGTGAGTATGGAGTTAAAAGCGTTACTCAAGATGATTTAAATAATGTTGAAAGAAGAGAAGAAGTAAAAATTGATCATATTGTAAG
The DNA here is from genome assembly GCA_039929105.1 of Candidatus Dojkabacteria bacterium. Classification (GTDB taxonomy): domain Bacteria; phylum Patescibacteriota; class Dojkabacteria; order J137; family J137; genus JBDSRX01. The sequence continues at coordinate 930 of JBDSRX010000034.1, read as the reverse complement.
TACAACAATCTTACAAATAGTTGGGGATTTATCCCTTCCAATTATACATATGATTGATGATGTAGATGAATTCGTCAATATAATGTTAGATCCAGTAATAGAAAGAATGACATATGTTTTTGCGATTTTGACCCAAGACTCAAGATTTAAAAGATTAGCACTGGGAATGCTTACAGGTGGTTCGAATAAAGATGTTATAAATGATGGTCTATCTGAAACTTGTAGAGATTATGTTCGTAAAAATCTTAAAAATCAAATAACTAACTTATTAGTTAAAGGATTCAATAAAAGAAAATTGTTAGCAGACACTGAGGAAAGAGATTCACATATCCCTAATATGGAAATGGTGGTAGAAGATTTCAATTCACAACTTGTAACTATTACTAGAAAATTTAAGGAAGGAATATTGGAAAGTGGTTTCGATATAGTAAAACTGAAGAAGGAAGCAATCGTAGAGCTCTTAGATTATATAAATTCTGTTCACGAATTAGATTATCAAATTATTTTAGATATGCTTGTGGAGAAAACAGGGAGGCAAGATTTTCTAGAAATGAACAGGTTTCAATGTATAACTGCACTGATTGATATTATGGCTAGAAGATATGTTGAAAGTTGATTCCATTTCGTAACAATTAATTCGTCCTAAATTTTTTTTGCACTAAAAATGAAAATCGAATCTTATGGTTCGACATATAATGATACTACTTCACTTAAAGATTACTTCGATGTGACAATAACTCCAGAGGAAGTTGAAAGAATAAAAAAATTCAGATCTTCTCAACAAGAAGCAGAGCCTGGTAAATTCGATATCTACAGGCCTGCTATGGTTTTTGAAAGACTCTTTTTACAAGGGGTAGACACAACTAATGGTTTAGTTAGAATCGCTGAACTAATACGTAAAGGGATGAATATGGATGATGGTACTGCAAT
>JBDSRX010000033.1:0-3424 GCA_039929105.1 Candidatus Dojkabacteria bacterium | reverse complement strand
ATTTCTTTTGGAAACTTTCTTAATACATCTTCGAATTTGTAATAGTCTATTGCGTTTTCAGATTTGAAAAAAATTTCATCTACTTCTTCATGATGGTGTGGTTGCACATCTTGATCTCCATCTTTATCATCATTTTCTGTTTTATAATTAGAACCCATTTTCTTTTCAAATTCATCTAAAGTTTTCATATCGCTCATAGACTTATCTAATAGAAGATTTAAATCTAAATTCTCATCAATTTCGTAAACTAATGCTTTGGGATTTAAATCCTGAACAAGATTTTTCAATTGTTCTACTTTATTAGGGGTAGATTGTTTAACTTTAGAAATTAAAACTATATTGGAAGTTGAAACTTGAATTCTCGCAATATCATAGTTATCAAACTGGTCTTCAAAATTTACAGAATCTACAATGCAAATTACCGCATCTAATTTAAAATCTTTTTCTATACTTGGATTATAGAATGTTAATCCTAATGCTAATGGATCTGATAATCCTGATGCTTCTAAAACTATGTAATTGGTTTCCGGATTTGCTTTCATTACTTTTTCGAAAGCGGAAATTAAATCTCCTCTTGCAACACAACATACACAACCATTAGATAGTTCTACAACTTCATCTTCAGTTGGAATTAAAAATTGAGATTCTAGAGATACATCTCCGAACTCATTCAAAATAACACCAAGTTTTAAATCTTTATTATTTTCTATTATTTGATTAAGTAATGAAGTTTTACCTGCACCAAGAAAACCTGTTAGTAATGTTATTGGAATTCTGCTCATAAGTTTTATTTAAGATTTTAATATTATACACTAGAAGATAAATACGAAATCCAAATGAAGAAATCCGAAATTTTGAATTTCTAATTTCGTGCTTTAGTAATGATTTTGTGACATTTGACCTTATAGTTTTTTTCACTTTGCTATTAAATTTTAAATAAACTAAACTGAATGCATTTGGTAAAAAATCTCATATGGCTACAAAGTATATTTTTATATCAGGAGGTGTAATCTCAGGCATTGGCAAGGGAGTAACTTCATCCTCCATAGGAATACTACTACAATCCCGAGGATATAAAGTAAGTGTAATTAAATGCGAAACATACCTGAATGTAGACTCAGGAACTATCAACCCCATAGAACATGGGGATCCATTTTTGTGTGCAGACGGTTTAGAGTCAGACATGGATTTAGGAACTTATGAAAGATTTCTTGGAATTGAAGTAGGAAGAAAAAATTTTGTAACAATGGGTCAAATTTATTTAGATATTATAAACAGAGAAAGATCTATGGGTTTTGGTGGAAAGACTGTTGATGCTATTCCAACAATTCCAAATGAGCTTATCTCTAGAATAAAAGCAGCTGGTGAAGGTTCAGATATTTGTCTAGTTGAACTTGGAGGGACAGCTGGTGAATATCAAAACATATACAACTACGAAGCTGCAAGAATGATGAAGTTAGAAAATTATGAGGACTGTGTACATGTACATTTAAGTTATGTACCAATACCTGAACATTTAGGAGAACCTAAAACAAAACCGACTCAGCTTTCTATAAGATTTATGAATATGGCTGGAATTCAACCAGACTTTTTAGTTTTAAGATGTAATGAGAAAATAGATGCATTAAGACTTTCTAAAGTCGCAGTTCAATGCAATATTAAACCTGAAAGTGTAATTATGAATGCAAATTTAAAAAGCATTTACGAGTTACCTCTAAGTTTTGAACAACAGAATTTTGATCAAAAATTATTAAAGCTACTTGGACTAAAATCCAAAAAGATAAATTTAACTAAATGGAATAAGTTAGTAAAAGTTATTAAAACTGAAAGAAAGAATAGAGTTAAGATTGGTATAATTTCTAAATATATTGCTACTGGTAACTTTCAACTTCCCGATTCTTATAATTCTCTTGCACATGCATTAAAGCACTCAAGCTGGGCAACAGGAATTGGTGTCGATATTGCATTTATTAATGCTGAGGGTTTAGAACACGAAGAAAATGTAAATGAATTAATGAAAGGTTTAGATGGAATAATTGTTCCAATAGGATGGGGAAGTAGAGGAGTTGAAGGTAAAATTAGAGCAATAAAATATGCTAGAGAAAATAAAGTCCCTTATTTGGGTCTTTGTTATGGAATGCAATTAGCAGCTGTGGAATTTGCCAGAAGTATTTTGGGCTGGAAAGATGCTCATACAGAAGAAGTAGATCCAAAAACTAAACATAATGTTATTTATAGTATTCCTTTTGATGCTAAATACCAAACTATAAAAGGAGAAGGAACATCTATGAGACTTGGGACTTATCCTTGTGTATTAAAAGAAGGAACACTTGCATACGATATATTTAATAAACATATGGATTTAAAAAGATCTAAAGGAACAGTTACGGTTTACGAGAGACATAGACATAGATTTGAATTTAATAATAAATTCAGAAAAGATTTAGAAAAGGCTGGTATGGTGTTTTCTGGAACATCGCCAGATGATTTCTTTGTAGAAATGTTAGAACTTCCAAAGAAACTACATCCATTCTTTATTGCTACACAAGCTCATCCAGAATATAAATCTAAGCCATTAGAACCACATCCAATGTTTGTAGAGTTTCTAAAAGCTGCGGACAAAGAGAAGAAAGCTAAGTCTCTTTAGTGCTATACTTCTAGACACATTTTCATCTTTAATTATGGCAACAATGGACCTTCCTGAAGCGCTACCAAAATCCCAGGGTTTGGATTACTTAGTTTGGTTGGCTGAAGAGATTTACTTTAAACCAAATTCTTTGATTTCAAAAGTACTAAGAATCGAAAAAGTATCTGATCTTAGTAGTTTAGTTGAAAAAATAAATGATAGACATACTTTTATAATGAAAAGAATAGTCTACTTCATGGAGTTTATATTTGCACTTCAAAAATTTTATTATACTGACAAGATTATTGATTCAGAAAACTACAATCTATTTTTAAGCATTTCATCACAACAAAAGAAAAGTATTAGAAAAGAAGTTGAAGTTCTCTTGGATTGGAGAAATCCATCATATTTTACGGATGACCCTTACTATGAGAAAGAGATTGTAAAAGCATATGCTTCAATACTTTACAAAATGAGTAGAATTGAAATAGAGGTTGGCGAGGCCTTTGAAGTCACTTGGATTAAACAAGTAAAAGAAGGGTGAGAAAAGACCTCTTGTCCCGCTGTAGCGGGATCGAGTCCATAATACTTACTTAATCTCAATTCTCTTCGGCATTACTTCTGGAAGTTTTGGAAGTGTTAACTTTAGTACTCCATCAACCAATTCAGCTTCTATTTTCTCGTGATCAACTTCTCCTGGAAGAGTAATCATTCTTTTAAAACTTCCTTCTCTGTATTCTTGCATTAAGTAACCTTCATCTTTATTTTCTGTCTCTTCTTTTAGTTTACCTTCTAAAA
>JBDSRX010000032.1:0-11342 GCA_039929105.1 Candidatus Dojkabacteria bacterium | reverse complement strand
AGAGTAAATTTAAAAGACGAAATAGATGGAAAAAGTATAGAATTTGTACTAAAAGTACAAGAATTGATATTAAAAATACCTTTAGTTGTAAATAGTATTGAATATAGGACCGGAGATACTTTTATTTTTGTTACAGACACAAATAAACAGCTGTATTTCTTTCCTAGAAGAGTGTTACTAGATCAAATTAGAGATTTAAATGTACTAATTACGAGTGGAGAGTATAATAATTTAAGCGTTATAGACTTTAGAACAGAAAAGTACTCAGGAATCTAGATGCAGTTATACGTTTTATGTCTTACGTAATACGTATAGCTTAAAACGTAGGATTCATAATTTCTTAACGTTTTCTGCTTTATAGTATATAATTTGTTACAATAACTGGGACTAATAAATAATCTTAAAGAAATTTTAATATGGCAAATATAATTACCGCAATAGATATTGGATCGACGAAAGTCTGTACAATAATAGCTCTTGTTGATGAGGAAGGAAGAGCGAAAGTGATAGGAGAAGCCTCTTATCCAGCACACGGAATTAAGAAAGGAGAAATAACAGGAATTGACGAAGCAATTAATTCAATCGCATCTTCATTAAGTGGAGCAGAGAGAATGGCTGGTTTAACAGTTTCTTCTGCATATGTAACAATCAATGGTAAACAAATTCTTTCAAACAATAATAAAGGAGTAGTTGCTATTTCAGATAGCGAAATTACAGAAGACGATGTATTTAGAGCACTAGAACAAGCAAAAACAGTAGCAATCCCCCAATCTAGAGAGATAATCCATTTAATCCCAAGAGAATTTATAGTAGACCAACAAACAGGAATTAAAGTTCCTTTAGGAATGACAGGAACGAGATTAGAGGTAGATTCTCATATTATTTCTGTTCCAGTAACAGCAAAGCACAATCTAGAGAAGTGTATTCAAAGCATTGGATTAAAATTAGATGGAATTGTCTTCACAGGTTGGGCAGCATCACACTCAGTATTAACACCAACAGAAAAGGAATTAGGAGTTCTTCTATTAGATATAGGAGGAGGAACAGTTTCTATTAATACATTTGTAGAAGACGAAGTAACATATTCAACTTCAATCTCATTTGGAGGAAGTAATATTACAAGAGACTTAGCAGCAGGTTTAAGATTGTCTTTAGACGAAGCAGAAAAGGTAAAGGTTAATGCTAATTCATTGTTCAAAAATGCAGAAGGTATGCCAAAGCCAAAAAGAAAAGATGAAGAGGACGAAGACGATAGTGATAAAAAGAAAGACATTATCGATGTAACATCATTAGGAATTGAAGGTATTAAGACAATCTCAAGAAAGCTATTTAACGTTATTGTAGAAGAGAGAGTAAGTGAAATTTTTGAATTAGTAATCCAAAATATCGAACAAGCAGGATACGAATTTAAGCTTCCAGCAGGAATAGTAATTACAGGCGGATCTTCGCAGATTCCTGGACTTGCTGCAATGGCTAAGAAAGCTTTTGGAGTACCGGCTAGAATTGGAAGTCCAAAAGGATTAGAGGGATTGGTAGAAGGTTTATCTACTCCAGCATTCTCTGCAGGACAAGGTTTAATTCTTTATGCATTAAATGATGAAGTAGCTAGAGGAGATAGTTCAAGATATTCAACAGGTGGAACAAGTACTAAGAAGAGAACATCTTCACCTGGAACTGGAATTTTGGGAAGACTTTCCGGAATATTTAGAACATTGGCACCATAATTAAGTAATAAAAGATTTAAAAATCCCGCAAAAAGCGGGATTTTCTATTCAGTAATACTTTAAAAGAATCTCAAAATTCTAATGACGAAGCTCAAAATGTCACATCTTGTGGCTTGGATATTCGAATTTCGTGCTTCTAAATTTACGCAACTTTTCCAAGTTGATGTAACAAGAGGGTACAATAGGTGGTAAAGTCATAAGATTCGTATAATAAATATACTCCGGATATATAAGTAAATTACTGCTACCAGAAAGCAGACACAGTCCAGAAGATCAAACTCTGTATACATTTTATCTTGCCCTGTTTACATATTTTACTTGCTTTTTAGATACATCTCATTTAGTATTATAGATACACTATCCTTACATTTAAACTTTTGAACATATGTTAGTTAAACCACAAGCATCACTAAGCGCAAAAATTAAAGTCGTCGGAGTCGGAGGAGGAGGAGGTAACGCTCTAAACACCATGGTCTCAGAATACAACATTCAAGATGTTGAATTTATTGCGGTTAATACAGATGCACAAGCATTAGTTAATTCTAAAGCAGATACTAAATTAAGAATTGGAGAACAGATTACTAGAGGTTTAGGATCAGGAGGAAATCCAGTGATTGGAAGAAAAGCAGCAGAAGAGAGTGTAGATCAAATTCACGAACATATGGCTGGATCTGATATGGTATTCATTACAGCAGGTATGGGAGGAGGAACAGGAACTGGAGCTGCACCAATTGTTGCAGGTATTGCTAAAAATTTAGGAGCTTTAACAGTTGGAGTTGTTACAAAACCATTTCACTTCGAAATGAAGAAGAGGATGGACTCTGCATTAAAGGGAATTGAAGAATTAAGAGATAAAGTAGATACACTTATTGTTGTTCCTAATCAAAAATTATTGGAATCTTTAGATAAGAATGTATCTTTCTTAGATGCAATGAAAAAGGCTGATGACGTTTTAGCACAAGCTGTTAAAAGTATTTCAAACCTTATTACTCAAACTGGATTAATTAATGTAGACTTTGCAGATGTTAAATCAGTCATGGCCGATGGAGGAACTGCATTAATGGGAATTGGACAAGCAAATGGAGAGAATAGAGCTGCATTAGCTGCAAAACAAGCAATTGAAAGTCCTTTATTAGAAGTTTCAATTGATGGTGCAAAAGGTGTTCTATTCAATGTAATCGGTGGAAAAGACTTAGGAATGTTAGAAATTTCTGCAGCTGCAGAGATTATTAAAGATAAGATTAACCCCGAGGCTACATTCATTTTCGGAGCAAGTATCGATCCTTCTTACGAAGATAAATTCGAAGTTACTGTATTAGCTACAGGATTCGATATGGATTACCAAACTGGAGAATTCGTTTCTATGATGACAAGACCAGGAGAGACTAATGTTCAACATAATAGAGGAGAAGAGAACAACTTTGTTAAAAAACCTGAAGTTGCTAAACCAAACATGATGGGGAATCTACAAAGACAACCAGTAAATACAGAAACAGATGATGATTTAGAATCTTTACCAAGCTTTTTAAGAAGAAGAAAAGACTTTTCGAATGACTAACTAAGAAAAGCACGAAGCACGAAAGAATCTCAAAATTCAAAAATAAATCCCACTTTATAGTGGGATTCTTTTGGATTTCTTAATTCGGATTTCGTACTTGCTAAACCTCTCTCGCTACCGATACAAATCTCTGAGAATTACTTCCTAATGGGAAACATGTGAACAACGTCAACGTTCTATTACCTTTAATTCCAGTAATTATAGAAGTATCATTTGGTTCTACGATTTTGTTTCTATAAGTTTTAAAGTGAAATCTTTGTCCATCAATATCTATAAAGATATCATCTCCAACTTTAATTTCTGGTAAGAAAGAGAATGCTACAAAAGGATCTGTTGCTTTGGGATTGTAGTTTGGACTAGCACTATGTCCATAAAGAACAATATTATTTTCAACAGGAGAAATTGGTAATCCAGTGCTTCTAAAGTGTGCCAATGTATTTGTTAAAACTGCATTGTACGCAGACTCTGTAGTACTATCTACATTTGCAGTAACTGGTAATTTGTTCATTCCTAAAGAGGGGATAGATAAGTAAAAAGTTCCAGCATAAGCTAAGCTAGCATCGTCTTTTTGCAAAATATTTTCTTTAAGAGCAGTTTTTGTAAGTTCAGAAAGTCCAGAAGGATTAGAAATGTAACCTGCAACATCAATATATTTGTCTGTTACTGGCGAAATATTCCCTTGGTCTAAGTAGTTAGAATTTTTTTCAATAAGCTGCTTAATCTCTGGAAAAAACTGTTGATATATAAACAAAAACCCCGTAATAACGAATATTGATGGTATAATTATCCCTGCTAATGTAGAGGAGCGGACGACGTCTTTTAACTTATTGTAACCAGATGCTATAATGCCCGATATTGAAACGTTAGACTTAGTATTTCTTTTATTAAAGAAGTCGGAGTTTTGAATCTCCATATACTGAAGTTCGTTTCTTAAGGTATTATTTGATTCTTTTTTGTTCTTATATAAGTTCATAAAGATGCGTTAGAAAAAAGTCACTCCCTATATCATATTTGTTAACTTGAACTGATGTCAATATCATCCGAGTCTAAAGAGAAAGTAAAAGGCTTGTTAATACTTGGTAAAAAACAAGGATACTTATCCCAGGACGATATTTTAGAGGTTTTCCCAGATATAGAGGATAATTTACAACTACTAGAATACATTGTATCAACTTTACAAGAAGCTGAGGTGGAAATAATTGAACCTGCCGATACAGCTAATTTTGCATTTGATTCAACTGCAAGCACCAGAATGACATTCGACGAGAAAATTAAGATTCTTAAACAGATAAAATCTCACGTAAGTACTGACCCAATTAGAGCTTATTTACACGAAATTGGAAAAATCCCATTACTTTCTGCAGAAGAAGAAGTATTCTTTGCAAAGAGAATAGAGGAATGTGAAAAAGAATTCTCAGAATTAATCGAAAAGTTAGGTAAAGAAAAAGTAGATCCAATATACGAAAAAGCTGGAAAACTTCTATCTAAGAAAACTATAAAGCATCCATATATCGATGCAGCTAAAAAGAGAATAGAAGAGAAAGATAAAAAGTATTTAACTAAGAAAATTAAAGACGGAATTGAAGCTAAGAATTTATTAACAACAGCAAACTTAAGACTTGTTGTATCTATTGCTAAGAACTACCTAAAAAGAGGCTTAGACCTTCTAGATTTGATCCAAGAAGGTAACTTGGGACTTATGAGAGCTGTAGATAAATTTGAGTACAGAAAAGGTTTTAAATTCTCAACTTACGCAACTTGGTGGATTAGACAAGCTATAACTAGAGCAATTGCTGACCAAGCAAGAACAATAAGAGTTCCAGTACATATGATTGAAACTATTAATAAGTTAAGTAAGGTCTCATCTCAATTAGCATCTAAGCTTGGAAGAAAGCCATCTACAAAGGAAATTGCAGAAGCAATGGACTTAACTGTAGATAAAGTAAACGAAATTATTAAGATTGCGCAAAAGCCACAAAGCTTAGAGGCTCCAATGAACGAAGGAGAGAGTGATAGTTCATCTTTGAGTGATATTATCCCAGATGAATTTACAAGCTCACCTCAAGAACTTGCTACTTGGTCTTACTTAAAAAAACAAATTAACGATATCCTTTCTACACTTTCAGACAGAGAGAGAAAGGTATTAGAATTAAGATTTGGATTAAGAGATGGCGTTGCAAGAACTTTGGAAGAAGTTGGACATGAGTTTAACGTTACTAGAGAAAGGATTAGACAGATTGAAGCTAAAGCTTTAAGAAGAATGAAGAGTGATGAGATTGCTCAAGCTCTTAAGGACTATTTGAACTAAGAGATAAAAGGCACAGAAATGTGCCTTTTTTATTTATTAAATTAACCCAATGCTCCTTACTAATTACAACGATTTTATAGATCAAATCTATGATCATGTAAATAATCTTGGTATAGATACTAGTTCTTTAAAGATAGACCATCTAGGCTACCAAGCCGATTCAGCTGAAGATTATGATAATTTAGTAAAAGATCCTGCGGTTAATAAAGTATCTGAGAAAATAGTTGGAGATAGAAGAGTAGGTATATTTAAACTAAATAAACCAATCACCTATAAAGATCAAAACATTGGAGTCATTGAAATCTTTGAGCCACGTGCTGGGCAAACTGTAAAATCTACATGGGAACATGTAGAGTTTCTTACAAATACTTCCCCTGAAAATCTTATTTCAACCTATCCTACAATTGATTGGGATAAAAGTGCTTTAAACAGAGAAGAGTTTCCAATGTTGATTCTTCAGCTTGGAGAAGGCTTAAGAGCTAAATTCCCTAGAATTGGTGTGTTAGAAGAACTTAAGAGACAAGAATCTAAATAAAGAAGACTTTTTTGCTTTACCACCAATCAATATTATCTCACGCTCAAAATTAACAGAGTTACGCTCACTTTATTGTGTCATTCCGACCGAATGGAATGAGCGGAGGAATCTAGTAACCTCATACTTAAACTCTCAGACTGTGGTAAAGGTCCCTCGACGGAGTCTATCCTGAGCTAAGTCGAAGGACTCGGGATGACACAAGGGTGTGATGTCATTGCGAGGAGCCGAAGGTGACGTGGCAATCTCATAAGTATATGGACGGCGTTCTGGGATTGCCACGGACTCATTTCATTCGCCCTCGCAATGACATAAATAAGTATGATGTGATTTCTTTTGGACTTCGAATTTCGTTATTCGTGCTTTTTTGCTATCCTAAAGAGTTCTTAAATATTAAAATATTCTTATGTCTAGAAGACGATACGAAGTCTGGTTTGATCAAGCTAAGTACGATTTAGCAGCAGCACAAAAATCTTTTGATGATAGAAACTACGAATGGTCTTGCTATCAATCTGTTCAATCAGTAGAGAAGGCATTAAAGTCAGTTATAGTTCAAGCAAACTGGAAACCACCAAAAACACATAAGCTTGGAATCTTAATGAGCATTTGTAATAAGGCTAACAACTATTTTTCTAATGTAAAACTTAGATTTAGAGTTTTAGAATCTTACACATTCATTTCTAGGTATCCGTTTATTTACCCAGACTCACAAAGGAAAGCACCACACGAGATTATTCAAATTAAAGATGCACAAGCTTGTTTAGCAATAGCTACAGACCTAGTTGCCAAGGTAGAAGAGTTTCTAAGTAAGGGAACAACATACGAAGGTGTAGCTCCAGAAGTAGAAGAGTATTTCTTCTCTGAAGAAGAAGTTACAACGAGAATTGCAGATGTAGTAGAAAGAATTAAAGGAGCAGATAAAATTAAAGTTCAAAAAGTTATTCTCTATGGATCTTTTGCAAGAGACAACGAGAAACCAAGAACAAGTACGATGGACTTATTAGTAATAGGTTATTCAGACTTAGACTTTATAGATAGACTTACGTATATTAGAGAATTAACAAAAGGAGGAGAGCCAATTATTGAACCTCTTGTTTACACACCAGAAGAGTTTGATTATATGACTAAAGAAGAAGGAGAGGGTTATTTAGAAAGTGCAGTTGCAGAGGGGAGAGTAATTTATCAACAATAATATGGAAGTTAAAGAAACCTCTTTAGAAAAACCAGAAGTAACCTACTTTGAAGGAATACTTTATCACGGTGCTAAAAAAGAGTTAACTTTCAGTAAAGATTTTGATTATTCAGATCCAAATTCATCATTCGATGGTAGCTTTACGTTGGGCGAAGGAATGTATCTTACTGATAATAGAGAATTGGCTAAAAGCTATTCAAATGTTAGACAACATAATTCTGGTCAGCATTTAGTTTATTCTGCTCATGCACCTAACTGTAAATTTTTAGATTTTAGAGGAGAGCATGGTAATGTTCCAGTCGAAGGACAAATGTTAATAGACTGGGAAAGAACTTATAGTGATTATTTAAATAAACTTGAATTAGAAGAACCAATTAGTGAAGAAGAATACGAGGATGTAGTTATAAATGGAAGAACAAGAAGAAAATTTAACAGAGCATTATTAGAAAGAGAGGATCTACGTGTTTACGGTAAGTATCTTAAAGCTTTAGCTGTAGGTAATATTAAAGTTGATCTTAGAGTGATGTTAGGATCTGCACCTGGTGGAGATTTACCTAAAAATGATTCAGGATACGAAGGTGGAGACTATGCACCTCCCTGGTCGTCTTTGTTTAGAAGATTTATAATAGGTCAAAGTTATGATGGGATTATCTATAACGAAGAGGGTGAAGGAAAGGATGACGGCAATCATCCTACTTATGTAGTTTATAAATTGGAAGCAATAGAATTTTCAACTGAGACTATAGATTCGAAATAATATGGTTAAAAAAATTCTTCAAGTAAAAGATAGTGAGAAGAAGTTAAGAGAGAGATCCCGAGAAGTAACCCTCGATGAAATTCTAGGTGTTGAAATGTCCAAATTAAAAGAGGATTTAGTAGATACTTTAAGAGCTCAGAAAGCAGGAGTAGGAATATCTTCAGTGCAGATTGGCAGTCCAGTTCGTTTGTTCATAATTGAAATCAAACCAACTCCTAGTAGACCCGATTTAGAACATCTAGGACCTATTTTTTTCTTCAATCCAGAGACAATCAAGAAATCTGATAATCAGATTAAAATGTACGAAGCTTGCCTTAGCATTAATAATGCAGATCTCTATGGAAATGTTGAAAGAATAGATTCGGTATCTATTCAGTATTTAGATGAGAATGGAATAGTGCAATCAACTGATTATACTGGGTTCTTAGCACGAGTAATTCTACACGAACTAGACCATTTAGATGGGAAGTTGTTCACGGATAGAGCTGAACCAGAAAGTTTAATGGATGGAGGAGCTTATAGAAGAATGAATGCGAGAAAAAAGTAGTTAATTCCATTTTTCAATATCAGTTATCGGGTACCTTGTAGTTAAGTGGTAATCTCTACCGTCTTCAAAATCTTTCAAAGCTTGTTTCTCAATGCTCAAACCAAGCGGCTTTACTAATTTAGAGGTAATAGGAAGATCCACAATCGCTTTAAAGAGAGGAAGCTTAGCTTGAAATTCAGCTAGTGCTTTCTCATTAAAGCATACAAACTCAGATAGTGGATCCCATCTAGTGACAATCATATCTCTAGTCACACTGTGTATACATATTACAACTTCTCTTTGTCTTTCCGAATCCATAGCTAAGAACTCATCAGTTGAGTTTAGGTTTAGAATATCAATTCTTTCTAAAGCACGTAGTAATTGATCAACTGTCTCAAAAGTTTTTGGAAAGTTAAGTAAATATTTGCTGTTAGAGTAGAAGGGACTTTTTTCTAATGGGTCTTTAGGTTCTTCCATAAAAAAAATCCCGCCTTTCAGCGGGATTAATAACTTATTTAGCTTCTACAACGCTCCTAGTTTCTCTAATTACAGTTACCTTAATAACTCCAGGGTAGTTTTGAGTATCCTCAATTTCCTTAGCTATTTGGTAAGACATATTCTTAACATCTTCATCAGATGCTTCGTCTGGTCTTACAATAACTCTAATTTCTCTACCAGCATAGATAGCAAAAGATTCTTTAACACCTTTGTGCTTGTTTGCTATGTCTTCTAGAGCTCTAATTCTCTTTATATAGTCTTCGTAGTTCTCAACTCTAGCACCTGGTCTAGCTCCTGAGATTGCGTCTGCAATTCTAACTATTTCTGCTTCTATATATTTAGTATCGATATCAAAGTGATGTGCTTCAATAGCATTTGCAAGTCTTTCGTCTTTAGGGAAATACTTTCTAGCTAACTCAGCAGAGATGTGGTGATGTTGTTTTCCTTCTTCTGGAGCAACTTTTCCAATGTCATGTAGTAAACATGCAAGTTTAGTAGTTTGGACATCTGCACCTAGCTCTCTAGATAATGCTTCTCCAATCTTTACCATTTCTAATGTATGTTTAACCAAGTTTTGTCCATAACTGAATCTGTATTTAAATCTACCCAAAAGCATAATAATCTCTTGTGGAAGATTGTTAAATCCAGTCTCGTATGCCATGTCGTCTCCAGTTTTCTTAATAACTTTAAGAAGTTCTTTTTTAACTTTCTCAACAGTTTCTTCAATAGAACCTGGGTGAACTCTTCCATCTACTAGTAATCTTTGTAGAGTAAGAGCAGCAACTTCTCTTCGAATTGGATCGAAGCAAGAAATTGTTACTTGGTTTGGAGTTTCGTCTACGATTAAGTCTACACCTGTAAGCTTTTCGAATGTTCTAATGTTTCTACCTTGCTTACCGATAATCTTAGACTTCATAGTCTCGTCATCAATTTGCACAGTAGTTGTGGTAGTTTCTGCAACATAATCTGTTGCTGCGGAAGCCATAGCTTCTACAAGAATATTCTTAGCTTTCTCGTCAGATTGTTGAGAGATTAAAGTCTCAGCCTCTCTAATTTTCTTAGCTGCCCAGTCTTGTAAGTCTTTTTCAACTTCTGCTTTAAGCTGCTTCTCAGCTTCTTCTCTTGTAAGTTTTGCAACTTCTTGAAGTTGAATAGCTAATTGTTCTCTTTGAACAGAAATGTCTTTTTTAAGACCTTCAATCTCTTGTTCTTTCTTATCGGCTTGATCGTTTCTTTGATCCAAAAGCCTGTTTCTATCTACAAGTTTGCTTTCTCTTTCTTCAAGAATCTTTTCTTGATCCTTAAGTTGGTTTCTTGCATTTCTAAGATCGTTTTGAGCAGAGGACTGAATCTCTAATGCTTTTCTTTCTGCATTTATAAGAGTTTCTTTTGCCATTCTGCTAGCTTTTTCGATTGCTTCTGTTTCTGAAAGTACTTTAACTTCCTTAGATTTACTTAATAAATCGTTAATTTGTGAATCTTTATCTTTCTTAAGTTTGTTAAGTTGAAGATATAAAAACACAGCGAACAAAACTCCCACAGTTGCTACTACGAGTAGAATTGCCACTAAAATAAATGATGTGTCCATAATATAACTTTAAAATTTATCTCTCAGTTTAGGGGGAGGTTATCGCGTAGAGGTGTGGAAGCAAGTTAAACCAAAATTATGGTCTATTTGGGCTATCTAATTTAATTAAATTAGTAACTTTTACTTGTAAATTTTTTAAATTTAATTCTTCCAATTTCCTTATTACTTAAAGATAATCAATCTCCTAAAAAGATTACCCAATTATAACATATTAGACATCAAAGATTTTCATCAAAATTTTAGTCAACGTCCCTTTTAGAGAAGTATCGGCATCTAATTTTTTAGCAGCAGCTGTTTGTTTACTCTTAGTAGAGCTAAATCTTTCGCCTTTTTTTATTAAATTATTTCTTTCAAGTTCAGAGTGGAGTTGAGTAATATATTTATTTTTTTGATCAAGGAGTTTATTAAGACTTCCAATCATTTCTTTCATATCAGAAACACCGCCAGACACTGTAGCAAGCTCTGATTCAGCCTTTGTTGCCTTAGATCTTAAATCCTTAGCTTCAGAAGCTTCTTTAACCATTTCTTCGTGTTCTTTAGATTCAAGAAGCTTTTTAATAAGATCCTCTTCTGCTACAGCAGTATTTAGATTAAAGTTTAAGTCATTTTGATTTGGTTCTTTACCTAAAATCTTCAAGTAAGTTTTTTTTATCATTTCT
>JBDSRX010000031.1:0-3386 GCA_039929105.1 Candidatus Dojkabacteria bacterium | reverse complement strand
CTCCCCACTCTCGGGGCAGATGAAGGTGCGGTGCTGGCCTTTTTGCAGCAAAAGCTCCGCGAGCCGAAGCCAAGTACCGCGGATTTGCTCAAACGTTCTCTGACGCAGCAGTCGGCGCGCAGAGGCGGTGCAAAGCCAAAGCGATCGAAGAAGCAGCGGGCATAATGACGAAGAAGGCGGGCGCGATTTCGCCCTAAACTCGACGGGCTAGCTTAGCCCGCATGCCTCACACTTTTCGTGAAGATTTTTTGCCACAGAGGGCACAGAGCGCAGACACAGAGTTCACAGAGCCAAACATCGTGTCCTGCTCTGTGGCCTCTGTGTCCGAGATCGATCCGTGTCCTCTGTGGCTCATGCCTGGGTTAAATTTTGATATGAGTTTTTCGGCTTAGAGCGGTCTCTCGGTGGTCTTGGGCAATTCGGTATCGAGTTCCACTTGGTGAGGGTGATTGCGTTTGTCTTTCCGCTGGCCGTGCCGGCGTTCGAGAAGGCGGTCCAGCGTGACCACGAGTTCATCCAATACGACGTAAGCGTCCATCCCCTCGGTGTTCGCGATCAGGTTTGGACCGCTGATCTCGATTTCACCGGTGGCGCTGTAGTGGTGCTGGTGGCTCCCCACTTTTTGATCTGAACGGAGACGAACGTTGATGCGAATGATCCGATCGTTGTGCCGGAGCAGGGCCGAGAATTTTTCTCTGATCACGTTTTGCATCGCCTCGGTGAGTTCGAGGTGAACGCCCTGCATCGTGATTTTATCCGGTTGGGTTTCGTTGATCATGGTTCGTCTTTGGTGCGGCTGGGATGCGAATGGTTCCGTGACACGCGATCTTCAAGTGGGGGTGACAAGCGCCGTGAACCGAGTTCTGCTGCTAAGCGAGCGCCACGGGGGGGAGCCGGTGGAGCCGTTTGCTGACGATTGCCGATTACGATTGCAGGACGGCTTTCAGGCATTCGCCCCCCGAAATAAAAAGAGCCCGATGCGAACATCGGGCTCTTGAAATCAAAACGCGAAGATCGCGTTCCGCTTAGAAGCTTAGCGTGGTGGTGAACGAGAACTTCCGGGGATCGTTCTGGATGAAGTTACTCAAGACCTGCATGCGAGGGTTGGAACCCGCTGCACCGACGGTGAGATTGGGGGTCAGCTGATTTTGGCTGATCGTGCTATAGGCACCGCCGCCTTGGTTCTGGCCCCAGAGCGGAGAATCTTCGTTCAACAGATTGGTGACGTTGATCTGATATCGCAGCTCATACCTTCCAATCCGATGGCGGTAGTTCGCGCCTGCGGATACCAACCAGGTCGGATCGACCCAAAGGTAGTCGTAGGCCGATTGCGCCGTCTGCAACACGGTGGGCGTGACGCTGTCGGCCAGGCCGAACTTGATCCGGGGATCCCGGCTGCCCGCTTTCGAATGTCCCTTGTAGTTCACGCCGGCGGTGAGGCCAAGGCCCTTGAGTTTTCCTTCAGTGAAGCGGTAGCTTCCAGCGAAGTTGATGCGGTGGGTCACTGCACCGTTTGCGCGGGTCCCAGGGGTGAAACCGTTGAAACTATTTTCGATCGTTTGGATCGCGGTCGCGATGAGAGCAGGATCGATGATGGTACGTCCACCGATCACCTGGCCGGCCGTGGCGGCCGCGCCTGCCTTGAATTCCGCCTCGTGCGACGCGTAATAAGCGCGGCGACCGATACTGTCGGAGACCGTTTCCACGATCGGGTGAGCGTAGTTCACCGTGAAAGTGATGTTCCGCGTGGGGTTGGCCGTGAATTCCACTTCCCAGCCGGACAGCTTTCGGGACGACACGTCTTGCAGACCAGTGAAAGCGGTGGAGTTAATGAGCGACGGATCCGTATAACCGAGATTGGTGTAGATCGTCTGGAACTGACCTGAGCTGCCAAACGTGCTGAGAATGTCATTATTGTCGGTCTGATAGTACAGGAGCGTGCCGTAGGCCACGCCGTTGGGGACGGAGTAGCGGAGACCGATGTCCTTGGTCTTGGCATACGTCAGGGGAGGGGTGGATCCGTCGATCAGACCGTTGGTGCTGCGGGAGATCTGCTCGAAGTTTGACGAGTAGTTCGCGACAACGCCGACGGGCCTGAGGAGGAGCAGTTTGTCCGGGAAAGGATAGGCCACGAAACCGTAGCTTTCGCTGTTTTGATAAACATTGCGGCGTCCCGTGGCGCCGACGACGCCCGCGTTGCCGAGTACCGGCTCGTAGTTGGAGTCGAAGCGAATGGCTTCACGGGCATGCAGCTTGACGTTATCGCGACGGAAACTGCCGGTGATTCCCAAGCGTTCGTTAAAGAACGTGGTCTGAGAGATCAGCTGGCCGTAACGGAGTGTTCGTGACCGACGGGCATTGCTTCCCGGGGAGGTCTTGATCTCGCGGAAGGTGTAGCCCGCGATATTCGGTGGGACATTTCCACTGATGTCCTGCCGCGGTTGATCCCAGTAAACGCGATACCGAAGCGCGTTCACAGCGCTCAACAAGTCGGCTTGAAGCGGATTGTTTGACCAGCGCCACGACTTCTCGAACTGCTCGAAAGTACCCTGCCGCCAGCCTCCGTTGAATTGGAAACGCTGTTTCATGTCGTACCACTTCGGAACGGCAAAACTGTACGACCACGTATTCCGAATTTCATGAACGCTGTCCTGCTGGTACTGGCGGGACTGCCCACCAAAGTCGGAGTAGGCTTTCCCGAAATTGGGATTCGGCTGTCCGTTGGGAAGGAGGCGATTCACATCGATACGATAGTCGCCCGGCAGCTGACCGGCGTTGATCTGCAACGGGTCACCATCACTGGTGATGTACGCCAGTTGAGTGAACAGGGTTGGAGTGAAGGCGTGGTCGAGGTGGAAATTCCGCGCATTCAAATCGCGGTCAGCAATCACCCCGGTTGGTCCGAGATTGAAACGCTTTGAAACCCCGGAGTTGAAGTTCGGAATGTCGGTGCGGCCTTCCCATGGGATTTGATACCCCAAGCCGAGAGTCTGGTACTGAAATCCCTTGTAATTGTAGAGGTTGTTGGTCCCGAAATTGTAGACGAGATAGTCGTTGGTCGCGCTCACCTGCCCGAGACCGAACGTGCCCGGGCTCGTGATCGCCGTGTTGTCGTTATTGAACGTCGTTCGATTCCAGATCGACGCGTTATTGCCGTAGGTCTTGCGGTATTGGATATTCCATTCGCCGCTCCGTTCGAATTCCAAGCTCAGGTTGGTTCTCTCTGTGAGTTTGAAATTCGAATTGATCGTGAAACCGTTCTGCTTGTTGCTCGTGCCGTCCTGGTAGGCTTTGACGTTTTGATGCAGCAGGTTGACCCGCAGCGCCCACCGTACTAATCCCCGGCGCTCGCACACGCTACCTGTCCGAGATCGCCGAGCAGGGCC
>JBDSRX010000030.1:0-5397 GCA_039929105.1 Candidatus Dojkabacteria bacterium | reverse complement strand
TTAAAAAATTTAATAAGTTAAGTCCATTCATTCCAGGCAAAAAGTAATCGGTAATCAAAAGATCTACATCACCTAGCTTAGGCTCACCTCTTAGAAACTCTTCTGCAGTTCTATATATTCTAAAGTTTGTAAAGTTATAGACTGAGAAAAAACCTTCAAAAATCACCCTGTTAAGTTCTTCGTCGTCAATAGCAATAATTCTTTTTTCAAGAAAGTTAACCATATTAAATAATACTGAAATTCCTTTAACCTTGTCAAAATTTTTGAAATAAGTAATACTATAACTTGAGGTTTCGCACCGTATCTATATCTATCCAAAACCGAAAACATTGACCAGATTTATAAATAAACAAAAATCATTACTCGCGAATTATCGTCGAGGTAATCCTTCTGAGAAAATTAAAGTTATTGGAGTTACTGGATCTAGAGGTAAAACAATAGTCACAGAGCTTCTCTATCATCTTTTAAAGAACGCTGGAATGAGAGTCGGCTATATATCCTCAATTGGTTATTCAGATGACATGGAGACACCTAAGAACGATTTAAGTGCTAATTTTGTAGAACCTGGAGAGTTACATTCAATACTTGGAAATATGATTACAAATCAATTAGATTTTGCAATTGTAGAAATGACAGCAAGAAATCTTTTAGATAAAAAGTATGAAGGAATAACATTAGATTCTGGAATTATTACAAATATTATTGGAGACGATAGTTCATATTTCACCGACTGGTACGAATACGCAGGAACTAAACTAGACTTTATTTCTAGAATAAGAGATAAAGGACTTTTAGTTTTAAATGATGATGAACCACAAGTTGTAGATTGGCTACTTTCTCAAGGAGATGATTTAGAAAGAGATATTTATGTTTATCCTGTTTCAAGTTCTGAAATTCAATTAAAAAATAAAAACTTAAATGGTTCAACTTTTGTTTGGGATAACCAAGAAGTTACAACTACAAATAGTCACAAAAACGCAATTTTAAATAATGTTCAAGCGATGAAGTTAGCTGGATCTTATAAACCAGATCCTAAGATTCCATTATATGCGCAAGAGTTTAGAACACCAAAAGGAAGGATGGAAGTTATTCAAACTGCTCCATTCACAGTAATTATTGATTACGCTTATACCCCAGCAATGTTAGAAGATTCACTGGTTCATATAGAAGGATTGAAAGATGAAAAAGCAAAAATAATTACTGTATTTGGATGTGCTGGAGAAAGAGAAGAAACAAGAAGACAAATGGGAGCAGTCTCATCTAATCATAGTGATATGACAATATTAACTGCAGAAGATCCAAAGTCAGAAAAAGTTTACGATATTAATTCTCAAATAATTGCGTTTGCAGAAAATTATGGAGGTGTTCTTGTCGAAAGAATTAACACTAATGAAGAATATAAAGTAATAAATAAAGAAAATCTAAGACAAAGAATAGAACGAGTTGTTTCAAACGGAGACCATCCTATTGTTGCTTTCGATGCGGATGATTTTACAGCTAGGTTAGATGCAATAAATTTTGCTGTAAAGAATGCAAACCCAGGAGATGTAATTTATATTACAGGTAAAGCACATGAGACTACTTTAGCTTTCGATGGAATTGAATACGAATGGAGTGATTCCGAAGCTGTAAAAGTTGCTATGAATTCTTGATCTTACCACCTATATTACTTTCTCGGTTTCTCTAGTTAACAGAGTGGCACTAATTTTCTAAAAACACCCTGTTCACTACGTTCACTTCCCCTCTTATTAAGAGGGGTGGCGCGAAGCGACGGGGTGTTTTGAATAGGACGTAACACGGCCTAGATCAAGTGCTGACATCACTCGCAACTCCGGCCTTATTTATAAAGTTTCAATGTATCCAAAGCCTTCTTTTCAACATTATTTTCTTCAATATATTTTTTCTCAAATTGAACTAAATCAATTTGTAGATTTTCATCGTTCAAAATCTCTTTAATTCCATCTCGAATACTTTCAGAAGTATTATCTGGAATTCTAAAACATTCATCACTAAATTCTGAGAATTGTTTTATGTTTGTAATTACAACTGGATTTAAAGAAGCCAATCCTTTTCTAACAGCAGCACTTGCAGATTCTCCAACGTCACTGTAATTAAATACAATCATATCTGAAGACTGAAGTAGCACTTCTATAATTTCGTCCTTTAAGAAATCTGTAAAAAATTTAACATTATTTTTTAATCCTAATTCTTCAATTAATTTTAAACATTCTTTATATAAACCAGTGGAGTAAATATTATTTCCACTCACAGCATTTAAGCAAAGTAATAAAATTTCAGGATAATCTTTTTTAAGTTCATTCACAGCTTTAATTACTTCTGGAATTCCTTTGTTTGTATTTAATAATCCATGAGTTGCAATAATTGGTTTTCGCTCAGAAAATCCTAAAGCTTTTCTAATATTTACCTTACTTCTTTTCTTAAATAATAAATTAAAATGTTTAAACAAAATGACATTATCTAAAGTTCCTTTTGCATATTCAAAATCTTCAACGCTATGGATTAAAACTTTATCTGCATTCTTTAAACTAGGAACTTCTTTTATAAAATCAAAATTTACATTTCTAACTGCATGCAAAGTTACAAAAACCTCAATGTTCTTTTTCTTCAATTCATCAATTAATCTGCTTAAAGCACTAGGCGGGTAGTTATATCCAGAATGGTATTGAATATGAACAATATCAATTTTCTCTTTATCAATAAACTTTAAAAAGTCAGCAAAAGTTTCTTCTCCTGTTTTCCAAAGTCTTAATTCATTAACTTCATCCGAAGCAGATCTATCAGAAATATCTTTGTTTCCTACAAAAAAGAATTTCTTAAACGAACTTTGAACAGATTTATATAAATCTTTAGAGTAATCCGCAATTCCACTTTCATCATTAATTGGAGTTAATACAGCTAAATTCTTTTCTTTCAAATTCGCTACTTTTTCAATTTCACCTAAGAATTCAACTGCTTGCTTTGCTGAGTGTATCCAAGTAAATTCTTTTGCAGTTTCCTTTGCTAATTTTGTTTTAGATTCAAAGTTTTCTGGATGCTCAAAAATTTCTCTCATCTTTTCACCTAATTCTTTTTCATTCGGTTCAGCCCATTTTGCGCCTAAATTAACAAGCTCAGAATCTTTAGCAAACTCTAATTTATAATCAATTAAAGTAGTATTTTCTCCATTACAAAAATCTAAATACGCACTGTAGTTAGTTGCAATTAATGGGATACCCAAATACATTGATTCTAAAATTGGTAATCCAAAACCTTCTGCCCTACTTGGATAAACTTCACAATCGGCAGTTGAATGTAAATTTGCTAATTCTTGTTCGGATAAACCAGGATTATTTATATGAATAATTTCGGGAGAATCTTCTTTTTTTATTTTTGCAATTTGTTTGTCAACGTCATTATCTGGTCCTGGGAAACTTTTTATGACCAGCGTTACATCATCATTCTTCGTAAACTTACTAAAGTATGCCTTTAATAAAACATCTATTCCTTTTCGTTTCTTTGCAGAACTTATATGAAGAAATTTAAATTTCTTATTTGTATTTAATGGGTAAGGAGTTGTTTTTACATCTATAAATGCTTCATCCATTGCATTATGTATTACTCTAACTGGAACTTTAACTCCACAATTTACTAAAATCTCTTTAGTAAAGTTACTTGTAGCCATTACTCCGTGGGCATATTCGTTAATCTCTTCTACCCAAAGTTTTGGATAAATTGTCTCTTCCCATGCAATATAGATAATCTTTATTTTCCCTGGTAAATCTTTTAAACCATGAAGGTTTGTAATCGCTTTAGGAAAGTTATTATAGATTGCGATGTCAGTTACTTTTTTAGTTAAACTAACTAGATTTTTTATTTCTGGTCTTGCGGCTATTTCATCAGGTGTGGGAACATAATCAATTTTATCTTTTTCACCAAAAAGTGTAACTTTCCAATCTTTATTTTTTGCAAGTTCTGCAGCTAAACCTCTGTTTATTCTTGCAAGACTGTAATTAGTAAAATATGGGCCAATAATTTGAAGTGTTTTCATTAAGTATTTTTTTCGATAAGTATTAAATCTATTCCTACGGTATCAAAATTACCAAGTACTGCGTTAGGAAGAATTTCAAATAGTGAAGGGTCATCCATACGTTGGAGGTATCGAGAAATTGAGTGTAGAAAAATTAAGGGTTCTTTTATTTGTCTATCGTAGAACAAGCAAATTGTGGTTTCTTTGCTTGGATCTAGTTCCATTAGAATACTATTAGTTTCATCAGCTTTTACATAATTCCTGTTGCGAAACTCTGCTAATTGTTGACCTTCTTCAATTAAAGATTCCGCAAGATTCTTACTTCTATATTCAGCCGATGCACACATAGGTAATATTGGTTTCGAAGTCATATCTATAACCCTTTCAGCAATTTGTTGAAAGTTCATTTTGATCCCATCTAAATATTTTCCTTTATTTTGAAGGTTTCTTTTAAAATACTCACAGATTATGCTGTCAAATCCACTTTCGGCTGATTCGATTAGAACCTCAATAAGTAAATAAAAATCTCTTTTCTCGAATGGACGTTTATTTATTAAAGTCTCTAAAAATTTAATAAATTCTTCGTTTGTCTTTATTTTGTCTATATCCATATAACTAATTATATGAACTTACGCGGCTTTAAGCAACATTATGCTTCACCACTGAGTGGAACAATATCTTTCTCAGCAATAATTAGATTCTTAATTCCGAGTGATTTAAGATCGCCTTGCATTACATTTATTATCTCTATTGGATCTATTCCAATAATTTTTTTTCTTATTATGTATTCAGTTAATCCTTTTATTAATATTAATAAATCGCTTCCTGATTGATCTGTAAAAACAACCATATTGTTTTCTCTTCCTGGAATCTTTTGAGATTTAATATTATCTAAAGTTTGAATAATAGGACCATAAGATTTATATCCATTTATTAATTTTGCTGAATGCTCAGGTATGTTGTATATTTTGCTGGCAAAATTTTTACTTCTTACTTGACCGGCAATACATGTAGCAAAAAGTGTTCCTTCTTCAATAGTTTCTCTTTCGAGTATTTGTTCTACAATATCGCTCACGTTATTTGATTTAGATGCACTATCCTGATACGTAGTGGCTTTCATTTTTACTAAGTTCATTTTTTCTACAGCAGGGAAGAATTCATTATCTAGCCAAAGCATATGCATTATACTTAATAATCTTTGTAAGTCTTCACCTCTGTTATCTAGAGAGTCTTCAATAATTAAATCTTTAGTATTATTGTGAATCTGATTAATTGCATCAATTAGTGCAGCAAATTGATCTGAAGAAATTGAAATCTCTTTTGACATTACAAAGGTTAGTAAATTCCCAGTAAATTCAGTCAACTTATAC
>JBDSRX010000029.1:0-4492 GCA_039929105.1 Candidatus Dojkabacteria bacterium | reverse complement strand
TCTTTTCTACTTTAGTTCCAAGTGGAATATTCAAAGCATATTGAATAACAGATGGTCCAACATAACTTTCTTCAACTTTCGCATCAATACCAAAGCTTGAGAGTGTTTGTTCGATAACTTGTGCATTCTGAACAATAGCAGGTTCTTTACCACTAGCTTTCTTGTAAGGAATTAATAAAGATAGAGGAGGTAGTTTCCAATCGGGATACTTTAAATCTCCTTGCGTTAATCCATCTTCTCCAATTTGTCCTTCTTTAACTTCAACATTTTCTTGGCTTTTCATTCTAGCTAAAGCAGCTTTTGCCTTTTTGTGATCAATTTCTTGTCTCATTTCTTCTTGATCTTCATCCTCTTTCTGATTTTTTTGTTTTAATAATTTATTAAAATCTCCAAATCTTCCAATTTTTCCTGGCTCTTCCTCTTCTTCGACTTCCTCTTCATCGTCAACATTTACTGAGAAGAAGTTTCTAATCATCATAAATACTTTTGCTCCATATTCTATTAATTGACTTATAGATAGAGATAAAGCTACGGGTATGAATATTAAAGTTCCTAAGAAAAGTATTAATCTTGTTGCGGGCTGAGTAGGGATAGTTTCTTGCATAATGTTTGTTACAAGGAAGTATCCGACACTCCCTCCTAAAACTTTATCAATTTCTCCTGAATATCTATATATCTCAAATTCTCCTGTAGCAAATGAAGTTAATAAAGCAGGTACTAAAAATACTAAAATACCTTGTGCCACTAAACTCATTGGTTTCGTAAAAGGTAATTCGGATCCTAAATAATGTAATCCAAGAGAAAATAGGAAAAATGCAGTTAATATTGTCGATTGACCAAATAAATTTCTAGTTTGTGTAAAAATATTAGCTTCTGTAGAAACAGTAAAAATAGAAACTAAAAAGAATAAAGATAAAAGAAGTAATATTAAACCTAGTACTGTCTTTGTTTCTTTACTATCGTAGGTAGGATGTTTTTTTCGTCTAGCCATGAAAATTTAAATCTTATAAGTAGTTCTAT
Organism: Candidatus Dojkabacteria bacterium; assembly: GCA_039929105.1. Classification (GTDB taxonomy): domain Bacteria; phylum Patescibacteriota; class Dojkabacteria; order J137; family J137; genus JBDSRX01. Next base: position 3,472 of record JBDSRX010000029.1, on the reverse strand, counting down.
TGTATCATAGTGAGTTGCTCGTTACGAGCTACCGGTAATAAGTTATAGTATAATTCATTAATTATCAATTACTATATATAAAAGTTTTATCTGAAGATACAAAGTTTGCTCATTTAGGGAAGCCTGGAACAGCATTCACAAAAGGTTTTGAACGAAGGTTGGATTTAATTAAAACTTTTGTAGATTTTAATGGCAAAAAGATTTTAGATTTAGGAACTGGTGAAGGAGTTTGGTTAAGTGAGTTTATAAAGTTATCATCACCCTCAAAAATATTTGGATCTGAATACGATCCGGAACAAATTGAATTTGTAAGATCAGCTAATCCAGAAATCCCTGCAGAAAATATTGTTAATTGCCCAGGTGAGAAATTAACATTTCCTGACAACTTCTTTGATATTGTTTTTCAAAATGAAGTACTAGAACATGTTCAAGACGACAAACAAGTTCTAAATGAATGTTACAGAGTTTTAAACACAGGAGGTAATCTAGTTTTTTTTACTCCTAATAGAGGTTGGCCATTTGAACAACACGGAATGTTTATAGGTAAGAAATATTATTGGGGAAATATTTTCTTACTTCCATGGATGCCTAAGTTTATTTATAAGAAATTTGCTCCACATGTAAAAAACTATTGGGGTTGGGAATTAGATAAAATGTTAAGGAATTCGGGCTTTATAATAGATGTACATACTTATGTATTTCCAGGTTTCGATGGAGCGGTTAGAAAATTAGGAACTTTAGGAAAATTAATTCAAAAGCTCTTTTTTCTTTTAGAAAAAACACCGTTTAAAGCATTTGGAATAAGTCACGTTATAGTCGCAAGAAAGCAATAGCTTCACCTGCAAGCAAAACAGGGTTTTTATGGTATAATAATCAGTTAAATAAATACTATGAAGAAAAAGATATTACAGGTAATAACAGATGCAGGTTCATGCCATAAGATGGCTGCTGCTTCGTTAACAGTTGAATTTGAAAAAGTCTTTCCAGGTAAATATGAAGTTAAAACAATAGATATCTTTAAAGTTGCAGATATTGAACCTTTCAATAACTCAGATAGATCTTACGCTTTAGTTTCTGGAAATAGAGCACTTACCTCAATGCATAATCTTTTGTTTACAATCACAATGCAAACAAATTTAGGTTTTGATTTCTTTTCCAAGTATACATCTGGAATGCTTCTCGAAGAATGTACACAAATTATAAAATCAGAAAAACCTGACATAGTAATTTGTAATCATCCTGTTGTAGCAATTATTCTAAAAGCAGTTAAAGAAAAGTTAAAAGATTTTAAATCTGTTGAAATTGTTGTTGACCCTATGACTGTACCAATGGGTTGGGCAGATACATCCGCAGACTTAATTGTGTGTGCAACGGGAGAAGCAGTTAATGCTTTAGTTAAATATGGAGTGGATATTTCAAAAATTGTTTATCCATTATTTCCAATAAATCCAAACCTTGCAAATTTAGCAGATAAACAAAAAGTAATTTTAGATTTAAATTTAGATACCTCAAGACCAACTGTTTTACTAACAGGAGGTGGTGTTGGAACAAAAGCATTAAAGAGAGTTATAAATTACATTGTTGATGCTGATAAATATAACTTAATAATTCTTGCCGGTAGAATAGAGTACTTTAAAGATCAATTACAAAGACAGTATGGAAATAATAAACATGTAATTGTTCTTGGATATATTAATAATATTCAAGACATGTACAACATATCAGACGTAATTATTGCAAAGCCAAGTGCTGCAACATTAATGGAAACTGAATTATTTGAAAAGAAAGTTGTTTGGACAAAAAACATTGATAAACTTGATGCGGGTAATATTGAATATGCTTTAAGAAATCCCAAAAATAGGTATATTGCAGACGATTGGGATAAAGTTGTAGATACTATAGATGAATTAATTTCTTTAAATCCAAGAGAGCCTGTACAAGGATTTTCAAGAAGCTTCGATGAAAGCGAAAAGATTGTTAAGGAAATAGATAAGTTAATGAAAGATTAATATGTTTAATAAAAATTCTACTTTCAATGTTTTTTATACTGAAGATCCGAATGGATATAAATTTGCTTTCTATCAAACAATTTAATGAAAAAGAAAGTACTAATCCTTATCGGAGATGTAGCTAATGGACACAGATCGGCTGCAAATGCTCTTACACATTCTTTCGAAACTTTATTTCCAGATCATGTTGAAGTAGAAACTGTCGATGTTTTTACAGTAGATAAATCTACTCAACCTTTCTATAGCGCAGACAGCACTCATCTTTTAATCTCACAAAATCGAACTGTGGAGTTAGTAGCAAATACATTGTTCAAATTTTTTAATACGGAAGATGGTTACAATTTATTTAGATGGTTTGCTCATCAAAAGCTTTCTAAAGTAATTCTAGATATTCTAGAAGAAAATAAACCAGATGTTGTTATTTCAATACATCCAATTGTAAGTGCAGCTTTAAATAAAGTTAAAACCCACAACGAAGCTGAATTTAAATCAGTAACAGTTATTACTGATCTAGTAACACTATTCAGAGGTTGGGCAGATACTTCATCAGATTTAGTTTTTGCTCCTACAAAAGAATCTGTAAATAATTTAATAAACTTTGGCGTAGATGTTAAAAATATTAAATTCCCTTTGTTCCCTATTAATCCAAATATGGAAAAAGCAGAAGAGAGGAATAGTATTTTTAAATCTTTAGGTTTAGATCCTACAAAGAAAACAGTTTTATTAACAGGGGGTGGATTTGGAATTGAATCTTTAAAAAAAGCAATTTCTAATATTTCTAAAAAATTTCAGGATTTACAAATTATATTAATTGCAGGTAAAAATATTAACTTCAAAAGTTATCTTGAAGATAAATATAAGAATAATAAAAACATTAAAATTCTTGGGTATGTAAATAACATGCAGGATTTTATTTTTGTATCAGATATTGTTATTGGAAAACCAGGGCCAGCAACTATTTTGGAGTTTGAAGTATTTAATAAGAAAGCAATTCTTACAAAAAAAATTGGAGAACAAGAAATTGGAAATATAGCTTATGCGAAATCTAATCCTAACTTTAGATATATAGGAGAAGATTGGAGCAAACTCGAAGAAACAATTATGGATTTATTAGATAAAAAAATTATTGGAAATCCTAAAAGAAGTGCAGATGAATGTGATTTGATAGTAAAAGAAATATTTAAGATTCTTTAAAGATCTGCTCACCCTGAGATAATAATTCTACTAAATTCATTAATAAAATTACCCCATCACTAAGCAGTAAAAGTTCTAATTTACTATGTCTACCATGTCCTAATTCTCTTGGCCCAATAATACCAATATTATCAATCCCATATTGTCCAAATGTTAGTGAAGCTGCAGAAGCGAAATTATGTCTTATAGAAGATCTTCCTTCAATATCATTTTCAGGAACAGTTTTCGTTAAAACGTCCAATGGTTTAACTTTATTATCAATTGGTCTT
>JBDSRX010000028.1:0-17563 GCA_039929105.1 Candidatus Dojkabacteria bacterium | reverse complement strand
TATCGTAGTCTGAGCTAGCTCCAATTATTTCATTTTCGATTTGAGCTTTTCTTGCTAGTAAAGCTTTTTTATCTCCAGATCCATTAATAATTGTAGTCGCTTCTTTAGTAACCTTGACTGTTTCTGCATGCCCAAAATCTTCTGGTTGCATATTTTCAAGTGAGTTTCCTACATCATCTGTAATAACAGTTGCTCCTGTTAAGATTGCAATATCTTCTAACATTGCCTTTCTTCTATCTCCGAATGCTGGTGCTTTAACAGCAACAACGTTCAAATGACCTTTAAGTTTATTTAGAATTAAGTTGGTAATTGCATCTCCATCTACATCTTCTGCAATAATTACCAAATCTCTTGTTCCAGCAGCTACAACTCTCTCTAAGGCTGCGAATAATTCTTTAGCAGAAGATACTTTCTTGTCTGTAATTAGAATTGCTGGTTTTTTGATAATTACTATTTGATCCTCAGATCCAACAGCGAAGTAAGGAGATAGATAACCCTTGTCAAACTCCATCCCTTCAACATACTTTTCTACTAATCCGAAAGTCTGACCATCCTCAACTGTAACTACTCCACCTGCTCCAACTTTATCTATAATGTTTGCAAGTGTTTCACCGATTTCTGCATCTCCGTTTGCAGAAATAGTAGCAACTCCTTGGTATTTTTCTTTAGTACGAACTGGGTTTTTTGCTCCTTCTTTCTTTAAATATTCAACCACAGCTTTAACTCCTTTTTCAATTCCATTTCTAATTTCCATTGGATTTGCACCAGCTGTAACATTCTTAAATCCTTCTGCAACAATAGCTTGTGCTAATACAACTGCAGTTGTTGTTCCGTCTCCTGCAACATCTACTGTCTTACTTGCAGCTTCAATTAGGATCTTTGCTCCCATGTTTTCAATTTTATCTTCTAGATCTATTTCTTTAGCGATAGATACACCATCTTTAGTTATATGTGGTGCTCCAAATGGTTTTTCTATTGCTACATTTCTTCCTTTTGGACCTAAAGTTACTTTCACAGCGTTAGCTAATTTATCTACACCAGTCTTTAGTTTCTTTCTGGCATCCTCATTGAATGTTACTTGTTTAGCCATATTATTAAAGTTAATAGTTTATATAAGATCTTATGCTAGGATTCCTAGAATCTCTGTTTCTTTCATTATTAAATACATCTCTCCATCGATTTCTAATTCTTCTGGTGAGTATTTTTTAAAGAAAATAGTATCTCCAACTTTTACATTGAACTTATCTGCTGTTCCTAATGCTGCAACTTCTCCTTTTTGTGGTCTTTCCCCTTTATTTGAAGTTTGAATTATTAAACCTGAAGCTGTTGTTGATTCTTCTTTTGCAGGTTTGACTAAGATATACTCCCCTATTGGTCGTATTTTTAAAGATGATTTTGCCATAGGTAAGATATTAAAATATAAGTGTTGTTTAGCAGATGACATTATCACTTGCTAATGATAATAGCACTTTAAAAAATCTACTGTCAAGCTATGCTAGTAAAGCGTATTCTAGTTTATCTTTACGCTAACTCTTGATGGTACCGAAGGTACTCTTTGCAAGAATTCTGGAATAAATCCAGGACTGAAGAAAATTCTACCTTCTGTTAATTCTTCTAAATCTTTATCGAAGTATTGTTTAACCTCTGCAACGCTTCTACCCTGAATCTGAGATCTAATTTCTTCTTCAGATACTCTTACACCAACTGATCCTTGTGAAGATATTGATAGTGTATATCCAATTGCGTTCTTCTCTACTTTTTCAATAACTGGAAGTTTTAAATTATCAACTACTACTTGTGAACCACTAACTGGATTTTGATCAGTAGTGATTAAAATTTCTCCTGCTTTTCTTAAATCATCATTCTTAACTGAATATCCAGTTACACTCATTTCTACTGTTAAACTGAATGTTTTGTCTGATGGTGCCTCTGCTCCTACAGCTGGAACTGAAGTTACATTAGTTTCTTTATATTCAATAGTTTCTGGGATTAACATTGATCCGTTAGGAATTGTGTTTCTTAGTTTGCTTTCTGCTTGTTTTTTTAATTCTTCTAATTTATCTGCTTTTAATTTATCTACATTTTCTTGGGAAGGTATTGTAATTGTAATTGAACTTCCACCTTCTATAGCCCTCACTCTTGTTCCTCTAACATCTCCTACGTTGTAACCTTCTATAACAAACCTTGAACTTGAATCGCTTGATGGTACATTATAGTCTGCTCCAACTTCAATTGCTTCTATTGGAACATCTTGAACATAGAATGCATTTGTAACTCCTCCAGGACCTACAGTTGCTGGATCTAATGTTACTGCCTTTGTTAGAACATAAACTTTACCAGAACCTTCTGAAGTTGCTTTTGTTCCTGCAGGTAAATTAATAGTTTGTTGAACTTTAATATTATAGATATCTAGAAAACCTTTTGCTTTGTCACCTTTCTTTCCTTCTCCTGTAGCTGCTCCTGTCCAAGATCCACTAACCTTCTCTACAAGTAGTACTTGAGCTGGAATTTGAATTGGACTTGTTTCTGCGTTAATTTCTGTAATATTTGGATTAGTGTCAACTTGTCCGGCAATTGGAACGTCTTCTCTTTTGAATTTTAGTCTTACTTCTACGTTTGAGAATTCAAATATTAGAAGATAAAGAATAACTAAGATTATTGCTGCTACTATTCCTCCTCCTATCATTAACATTTTCTTTCTCTTAGCTCTTGCTAAAGAAGTCTCTGGAGAATCGTCTAAACTCATTCTCTTATTTCTATTAAATAGATTTGAGAAAAAGCTAGTAAAGCTACTTTCTGGATTGACCATCCTTGTAAAATCTTTTCCAGTGAACTTTGTTCTTGGAGAAGAATTGATAACTCTTTTTGATTCAGTATTTTGCATAGTTTGTGGTTCAGTTTCTAAGTCAGCCTCAATTTTAGCATAACTGGACTGTGGTTTAGTATATTTCCTAATGTCTCCTCCTCCCATCATTTCAATACCATCTAGGTCTATTACCTTGGCTTCTGGTCTTGGTTTCTTATAGTTCTTTAAAACGTCTTCTACAACTGGAGCAGCAGCTTCTAGTTCTGCAATCTTTTCATTAGATTCTTCACTTACTTCCTCATCAGTTGCTTGAATATTATCATCTATTTGGACATCTTTTTCAACGCTTTCGATGTCCGAATTTTCAACTTCTTTTTGTATATCCAATGGCACATCTGACTCTTCGTTACTTTCTGCTACACTAGTACTTAATTCTTTTTTCTTAGCTAAAAGTTTTTCTAAAAATGTATCCATTCTTCCTTTAGCAACTGCCCACGATTCTCCAGAGATTTGACTAACCTTTGAAGCAACTACAAAGCCAACTTTTTCTGCAATATAAATACCATAGGAATCCTCTGTTACCACTATTGCAGACTTTCTAAGCTTAGCAACTTCTTTGAATAAGATTTTAATACTAATAGGGCTACTTAAGATTAAAGCTCCTTGAGGAATAATAAAGACAACTTTACTTTTATCTGACGCGAGAATTCTATCTATAACAAAAGTTATTTCTTCTTTTTGATCTATAAATATTTTTTCTGCTGTTAAAATTGACATCTTTTTATTCTAAAATCATTCTTGCTAAAGCTAAGGGTGCTACATCTATAGGCATTGTTGCCTTCTTAGTTTTATCTGTAACGTTCCTTATTGCGTTAGGGAAAATAAAATTTACCTTAGGGTACTTCTTAAAGTTTAAGCTTTGCATCCAAGGATAGGAAATTAATTCTTCCTGAATTTGAGGAAGTAAAGCACCTCCACCGCAAAGATAAATTGTTGGAGGATATTCTCCTACATCTTCAAATTCTTCTAAAGCAACTTCTACTCCACTTGCCCATATTTTAATATCGTTTTCGAATCCTCTTTTTATCTCTGTACCTTCTGTCTGAGTTAACTTTCCGTTTATAAAATTAATCTTTTTTTCTTCTGCTTCCTCATATGTAATACCTTGATCCTTCTCTATTCTTCTTGTAAAGACTCTTCCTCCAATGGCAAACATCTTAGTTCCCATTATGTCTCCATTCTTGACAATAGCAACATCTGTTGTTCCTCCACCAATATCAATAATAATACCATTAGCATCGTTTCTTCTCATATCGTTAAGACCTAATGCAATAGCATATGGTTCTACCACAATCTTTAGAATATTTACTCCTAAATGCTTAGCTATTTGGTTAATAGTATCGATATGAACTCTTGGGGCAAATGTTGAGAATACTCTGTAAACCAATTCTGAACCTTTGTAACCTACAGCATTTAGGACTCTGGTCCCATCTATATAGACTGAGTTGATATAACTATCTATTTCCATAAGCTGCGTTGAAGGAATCCCTAGCTCTTCAGCTAAGTCTTCTTTAGTACTTTCGAAGGTATGTTTCTTAACTTTCTGGATTATTTGCTCAATTTCTTTATCGGAAATTTCCATATCTGGATTTTCTCTCTCAACATTAACTAAGATGTTCACTCCTTGGACAGACTCTCCGGCTATCCCTATAATCATGTCCTTTGGGAGGGCATAATGTGTCTCGAAGTATGTCTGAGCCATTCCGACAGCTTCACCAATTGCTTTATCTAAGTTATCTACAACCTCAGTAATATCTAGAATAAAAGCTGCGTACATGGCGCTACTCTTTTGCTTAGTTCTACTATATCCAATAATTTCTACTTCATTACCTACTCTTATGAAAATGGCACACTTAATATATTCTGTTCCGATATCAACAGAAAGGTAGCTTGGTTTCTTATTAGATTTAGGTGCGGTTACTTTTTTAAATCTTTCGAACAATGGAATTTAGCTAATAAATACTTAACTTTAACGTGTTGTTTACGCCTTACTATAATATACCAAAATCCCCTTATAATCAAAAACTTATGATGCTTCCCAAGGTTTGCATTAATAATATCATAGTGATATACTAGCCCTAATTAAGAATCCTAATTAGATTAAGCTTTATGAAAATTCTTGCTACAGTTCCAGAAACCTCAAATGAGAAAAGTACTAAAATCTTTTTAGAAGCTATTAAGATTTTAAAGAAACAAGGCCACAATGTAATCGAAGTTAAATCACTCTCTTCAAGAAAACCCGCAGATCTTTCTAAATCTTTTAACCAAACAGATAAATTTATTAAAGATACAGACATATTAATTACAGATGTAACAAATGCTGACGCTAAAGTGGGTTATGAAATTGCTAGAGCTCTAGACGAAAAGAAGGTTGTTATTGCTTTTGAAGACGACAAATCAAAGAATCAATTCCTAATTATTCACGGTAATCAAAGCAAGCAAATAGTTGTGGCTAAATACAACGTTAAAAACATTGAAGAAGTTACTACTAATGCTATTAAAGACGCTTCTGGTAAATTAGATTCTAAGTTTATTTTGATAATCTCCCCAGAAATGGATAGGTATTTAAACTGGGCTTCTAAGGTAAAAAGAACACACAAAGCTCAAGTAGTTAGATCTGCTCTGGAGGCTTTAATAAAGAAAGATAAAGAATACAAAGACTACATTCAAGGAGAATAATATTAATTAAAAATGAAGAATTAATAATTAAGAATTCTTTGAAGTATTTAATATTGTAGTTAGAATTTTTTTAAGTTCCAATAAATCATCATCAACGCTCCGTAGAAGTACATCATTAAAATATCCTGACTGTTTTAAAAGTCTTAGCCAATAATCTGTTTCTAAAAGCTCCTTATGACTAATTTGTACTTTAGCTATAAACTCCCTCCTAGAAATGCTTCCTTGTGCTTCATGGATATTAGCCCCTATTGAAGTCCCGCTTCTCAGCAATTGTTTGCTCATAACAAACTCTTTCTTTAAAACAAGTAGGTTATAAATTTTAATTATCTCCAATGAGAAGTTAAAAGTCTTTTCAAGAATTATGTTTACTTTCATCCATAGATTTTCTCAAGATTATACAAAGATCACCATGTACTCTAATACAATTCTTAATTTTTCATTATTAATTTTTACGAGAACACTCCCATATCTTCTGGGATGTATTGTCTAAAGTTTGCAGCTGTGATTCGGACACCTGTTGCAAGTCCTTGAACTATTTGCAGTGCTACTTTTCGTGCTAATTCGGTCAAGGTTCTTTCAAGTTGTCGGACACCTGCATCGAAGCCTAATGGTCTAATAATTAGAGGCCAAGCATCGTCTTCGAAAGATAGTTGAGCCTCTGTAATTCCTGTTGCTTCTCTAACTTTTGGTAGAAGATAATTTTTAGCAATCATAATTTTATCGTTATCTGTGTAACTACCAAATCTAATAATTTCAAGTCTATCTAAAAGTGCTGCTGAGATTCCTCCAAGGTTATTTGCGGTACAAATAAACATCACTTTAGATAAATCTATTGGATAGTCTAAATATTTATCCATGAATGTTGAGTTCTGCTCAGGGTCTAAGATTTCTAGCAAAGCAGCCATAACATCTGCTTTTGTTCCTCCGGATGTAGATACCTTCTCTATTTCGTCTAATAGAACTAAAGGATTCATCGATTGAGTTCTAACCAAAGCCTTGATAATTTGTCCTGGCTCTGCGTTAAGTTGACCTCTAACAATACCTCTAATTTCTGTTACTGAACTTAAACCTCCTAAAGAGATTCTCATAAACTTTCTATTTAAAGCAATAGACATAGCTTTGGCCATAGATGTTTTACCAACTCCTTGAATTCCAACGAAACATAAAATTGGTGAATGAGAAGAATTACCTTCTAGCTTAGCCATATCCGATTCTAGATTGGCAACATCTCCTTGCACAACTTTAAGTTGTAGGTTCTGCAGCTTAATAACTGCCAAATACTCCATCACTCTATTTTTTACTGTCTCTAGACCGTAGTTATATTTATCTAAGTTAGATTTTGCATTAACTAGATCTAAATTCTCTTGCTCGTATTTACCAAAAGGAAGCTGTGTAACCCAATTGATGTATTCTGAAACTGGTTCGAACTCTTGAGAATAGGTTCCAGATTGAGCCATTTTTACAAGTCTATTTATCATTCCATTTGCTTTATCTTTTAATCCCTGCGGCATGTTTGTAGATGCTTCAATTTTCTTCTTTAATGCCTCTATTTCAAGGTTTAAATCTAAATCCGAGCTGATAATAGGCGCTGGGGCAACTGGCGGTTGCACTGGAGCTTGTGGAGCTGGTTGTGGATTTGTGTTTGTTGGTTCCATAATTTGTTTGAATATACTCTATTCTCGATAATTACGAAGCGTTTGTCAACTACTTGTCATTGCGAGCGAAGCGAAGCAATCCCGTAAACTGATCTCTAGTGTTTACTCACGGGATTGCCACGTCGCTGACGCTCCTCGCAATGACACCGAACTTAATAAGGTGTAGCACACCTTTCTCTATTTGCTGACCTAGGATCTAAATCCAGTCCAAAAGAAAAGAGACCCTCTCGGGCCTCTCTTATAATTCTGTATGAATTACTTCTCTTCCTTCTTCTCTGCTTCAGGTGCTGCACCTTCTGCTACGACTGCTTTAGGAATTGGGTTTCCATCAGCGTCAAGCTTTTGTGTTCCGTCTTCGTTAAGTTCGTATTCAACTGCTGCTACAACTTCTTCAATAATTTCCTTTTGTGGAGCTGCAATATTAACAATAGTTGCATTCTCTCCAACACTAGAATCGAATTCAACTCCTTCTGGAAGTTTAAGCTCGTGAATAGTTACACCGTCTCCGATGTTTTCTAAGTGAGAAATATCAACTTCTAAATGATCTGGTAAGTCTTTTGGTAAACAGTATAATTGAACTGCATCCATTGCTGTAATTAAGAATCCAACATTTTGTTTAACTGCTGGAGCCTCTCCTAAGAAGTGGATTGGAACATCAACTGTAATCTTAGATTCTTCGTCAATCTGATAGAAACTAACTTCTAATAGCTTATCTGATATTGGTTTAATTAGCATGCTCTTAACAAGAACCTTTGATGTTTTACCATCAATTTCTAAATCTAAGAACTTGTTGAATCCAACATTCTTGAATGCTTTAATGAAAGCTATTTTATCAATTTGAATATTTTCTGATTTCTTTTTAGGTCCGTAAACTGAAGCTGGAACAATTCCCTCTTCTCTTAAGTTCTTTACTTTCTTTCCAGATACTTCTCTTTTGTGTGCTGCTAGTTTCATATAATATTATTAATTTAAATTTACTCAAATGCGGAGAATTATACTATAAATGTAAGCAAATATACAAACCCAATCGTATAAATTGTCACAAAGCTCGAATTAAGAAGCCACAAAATGTCGCATGCGAGGTCTTGTGGCTTCGAATTTCGTCATTTGAGATTCATTATGCCTTTTGCTCTTTCTTAAGGAATTCCTCTTCAAGTTGCTTTGTGTTTACTTTATTAACGTAAAGCTGTTGAATTATTCCAAATACTCCTTGAGCTATCCAGTAAATGCTAAGACCTATTGGGAATCCCAAAGCTCCAAATATTAACAATGCAGGGAATAAAATCATTGTTTGCTGAGTTGTATTTGTAACAATATCTCCAAAATCTTCTGGTTTATTAGGATCTTTCTTATCTTTTTTATTCTTCTTTTTATCTTCTTTTACATACTTAGCTCTAATCTCTTTCATTTGTGCTTGACCCTTAAAGCTTAACTTCATAGAGATATACTGACTAACGCCAGTTAAAACTATTAGAATTAAGTAAGGAAGTACAGGACCAAGATTGCTTAATCCAATTTCGTTAGCTGTCTTTCCTAGATCCACTATTCCGAAGAAAGATGAATGGAATGTGTAATCACCTGCAAATTGTGGAACTATTCCATAAGCTAAGTTATTAAAACTTTGAGCTCCTTGGCTGAATATATCTCTAATAACGTGGTCGATATTAATGAATAAGATAAGCTGAACTATTAAAGGAAGACATCCACTTAATAAAGTTGGTAAGTACTCAGAGTTAACTTTCATTAATTCTTTATTCTGTGTTTCTTTATCGTTCTTATACTTCTCTCTTATCTCTTTCATCTTATCGTTAGCTTCCATGTTCTTCCCCATCATTCGAGTTTGTCTCAAAATTAGAGGGAACATAACAACTTTAGCTAGTAAGGAAATTGCAATGATAGATAAACCTAAATTCTCTGAGAATAATCTATAGAAGACAACAATTAAGTTATATATAGGCTGGTAAAACAATACTGTAAATATATCCACGTTGAAAATTTAATTAATTAAGCTTATCAATAATAACATAAGGGAGTTATTTTATGATCTGAAATCATAATCTTTGTCTTTAATAACGAAATTCGAATATCGAAATTCAAAAATTTTGGATTTCTTAATTCGTGCTTCGGATTTAGAAATAAAAAAGACACCACTCGCTTTTGCTTATGATGTCCTTTTGGTGGAGATGACCGGTTACCCGGTGTCCATGTAAATTTCAAATAACACAGTCTTACATACTTAGCTCATTTGTATACATTAGATCATAAAAATGCGCAAAAACAATCTAAAGAAAATCTCCTATCTTAATCTAAGTTCTGAGTTTTTACAGGGAACTTAAATGCATTCTAACTTTGGGACGCTTGAGTTTCTCGCTAGAAGGAAGAAGTCTCAAACGGCTGGTCTACTTGTTGTTTCGTCCAGCAATTTTATAACTTAAGCGAAAGCCAAAACAGGTTGAGCTGTAAAGAAATTTCTAACTGAAGCTACAAAATTTGTTAATTTTGTATTGACGTTTAGGTCAAGGTAGCCTTACGGCTAGTCACATTATTATTTACGAGGACTTGTGGCAAAACCTCGGTATGCTATGAAATTTTTAATCTACTGTCGAGAAAACATCCCCCATAAATAGTTTTTAGCTCTGAGTTTATAGTTCTTAGAAACTGCTTATGGTGTTTGTTTTCTCTGTATACATTATATCATATCTTTCTCGTTTTGATGACACCTCTCTTCAGCTTATATTTCTGCCAGGCCGTGCTACAGCCTACTAATTGCGATGTCATTGCGAGGAACGAAGTGACGTAGATAGTTTTCTTTTATTAAGCTAGTAATCCCCTCTTGAGAGGGGGGTCACGAAGTGACAGGGTGTGTGAAGTGTAAGTTTACGCTACCCTTTTAAGGGCAAATCTGTCCTGTTTATTAAACCTAACGGAGATCGAATCAAATGGCCAAAGATAAGAACAAAAATGAAAAAAATAAGAAGAAAGGAGATAAAGGGAATTTAGCACACGATGGCTACAGTTCAACGTTTGCAGCAGAACTCGGGGGGATTACTTTCATACTTCCCTACAAGTCCATACAAAAGGGGCTAGGACTGTATAGTATTGGTTTTCTCTCAGCTACAACTGACCTTATTGGTGACCAACAAGGTAACGATGTGGTTGATATGCAGGCAGAAATGCCGGATGAAATAACCTTGATAATCAATGAAGAACCAAAGACATTTAGCAAGGTTATTGGAGGTGATGTCCCTAATGCGCAACATAGGGATCAATTACATGTCACATTCTACCAAAGGAAGGGGAGAATATTAAAAATTTCCCGTAACAAATCCAGTTATTTCTTCGAGTTCGAAAATTAATTAAGTCCCACCTAGTGGGCAGAAAGGAGGCTTATTTATTACTCTACTTCTATTTAAGCCTTAACCCAAATGAATCTCAAAATGCGAATTACGAAATACAAAGCAAATTGCTTTTGATTTCTTTATTCGGATTTCGGATTTGTGATTTGGGGTTAAATCTGGCGTATTGAATAGCTGAATATTGACTTAACCCTTCCTCACTATGGAGGAAATTCTCGCCCTCCTTCTGGATCCTGCAACCACCATTGGTGGAAGCATTGGGAATTAATATCCCGATAGACCGAGATTTTTCTCAGATTTCCCCATTGGTACGAACCTTTCGGATACACCACTACTACTTTTGCCATATAGACAACATAGCGGGGGTCTGGTAGTTCATACTGTAAGGGAGTGTGACCTTCCAAATCTTGAATAGTGACACATTCGTCACCAGGGAAAACTTCTTCCAAGGTAGCCTCATTCTTTACTCCTAGGTACTCGATTAAAGGTCCTATATTACTACCCGGGAATGAAGTTGAGAACCTTACTTGCTTTGGTTGATGAGAGATCACTTTAACTAGGAGCGTACCTCCCATGAATAGAAGTAAGAACAAAAAAACTATTAACCATATCATAGCGCGAGTGAAAAACTTTCTCATTAGATTACTCCCATACCCTTACTCGCGAGCCAAAGCTTGACTCCGATCAATATAGCGTTTAGGCAAAAATAAACAATGACCCAAGGATCATCCAGAAACTCAATCAACTCTCCTAGTGTTTGCATTTTTCGTTTCTCCTTTTAGCCAAATGATATTTCTAGAATACATCCAGTCTTATTGTCTCTTATTATCAATGTACTTTTGAACTGATACAGAATTGAAGTTGGGTTCTCCCCGTTAACTCTCGTTCCATTCCAATTCCCAACTTTTATTAGTTCTACTCCAGATTTTTTAATCATTTCAGTGGTGATACAATCACCACTTGGAAATGCATCCTTAAGAACATGGAGTTCTCTTGGTTGATTCATCCAAAATAACTTACCTCCTGTAGCACCTAAAATTACAAGAAAAGCTGCTACTGCTAAGACAATTGTAATCTTAATTGCTCTCGAAACAGTAGCTTCCTTCTTCACTTCAGTCTTTGCCTTATGAGCAGCCATCACCTGGCTCACTCTCTTTCCATCTCTTGATTGTGTCATAATAAGTCCCCTTATAATCTGATAATTCGAACGAGGCATACAAGAAACATTCTTTATTTCCTATATGCCCCGTTCGCTATTTACTATTCATTAGAAATCCATCAAATGAATTTCTAACTACGCCAGATTTTTAAAGATCCGGATCTTCACAGATCCATATTATCTGCAAGCTTATGCATTGCTAGATAAGGAATTTTAGCACGATGAGAGTTAGTAAAGGAAGATTGAGCAGTTTTAGTCTTACTCAGGACTCTACTCAAACCTTACTGAGTAATACTAACGTAATCAATATCTAACAACTGTGCAGATGTAGGATTTCCTCTTACATAAACAAAGCCAGTTGATCCAAGAGTAACTTGAGTATTATCTTGAATAATATTAACTGCTAATGCTGGCATTGGAATAACTGGAATAGTTAATCCTACAAGCTGATTGTTAATATAGAAAGATACTGTTTGTACTCCTAGAATTGAAGTAGACCATACTGTCTTAGCAGTAAACCAGTCGTTAATATTGACACTACTCAAATCTGCTGAGTAATAAGGAAAACCAATCTTATCTACTACAGTTGCTTTGAAGCCTTTGAATAGACCTCCTAGTGTTTGAGCATCAGTCCAACTAAATCCCATAACAAAAGTATTGTCTGTGTGAGTACCGAATTGACTATTGTCTCTAGTGTAATCTACATTTGGATCTTTATAGTAATCTGGTGCATTCCATAATTCTATTAAAGTTGTCCCTACTGCTGTACCTGATGCATCTGCTTTATAGTTAGGAGAGAATCTCATTCTTGTAGTCATAGTTACTGGATGCCCTACAGTTGGAAGCCATCTGTGAGGAACCCCATATGAGAAAGCATCTCTCTGCTCGCTTAACTGAGCGATATTTACAACACCTGGGTATGTTTCTGGGTACAATGCTAATCTCGCAAAGTTTGTACTACCTTCACTTCCTAATGTAACGCATGCATCGTTATTGCAGTCTATATTTCCTAATAGATTTTCTTGCTTAAGGAAACCCACTGAATCTGCACTGATGATTGTCTTGTACCAATAGTCCCATTGTAGGCTTTGGTTTGGAACTGCAAATGGTGCATCGAAGTCATCGTATAGGACATTTGGAGATGATGTATTTGTAAGAGCCTGAGTTGTTAATGGTCCTGATAAAACCATAACTCCCACTACTACAATGGCTATTAATGACCGTTTGTTCAGCATAAGTAAGAGATAAAAAATTAAAGTATCTCCTCATAGTATGAATTGGTGAACTTGATGTCAATTTACCTATAAGCCTTATCAGATTTTACCAGCCTTTGAGAACGTATATCCATAGACAGTTTTAAAGCCTGCAGATTTTAATGTTTTTGCGCACTCACTAAGAGTACTTCCCGTTGTAAAAACGTCATCCACTAGAATTATAGGTAATGTTTTTTCTATAGTAATTTTTGGATTGATTATAAATAGATCCTTTAAATTTTGTCTCCGATCAATGCCGTTTAATCCAGCCTGAGAATGACCATCTGATTGTTTAATTAATAAATTTAAGGATATAAAAGTAGTAATTTGTTTAGTTATTGTCTCACTTTGGTTAAAACCTCTAATTCTTCTCTTCTTTTTAGTTAAAGGAATAGGAACAATTATCGAATTAGGTTTTAAGTTATAGAGCTTTATAAATTTGGACATTAACTTACCAATAAACTCAAAGTTAGAATAATTAAAAGAGTACTTTCCTTTCATTATTAACTCCTTTACGCCTTCGTTATATGAAGTTACAAAGAAATGACCATCTAGATAGGTTTGGTCTTTGCATTCTGGATGAATTAAACCTAACTTTACCTTTGAATTACACACACAGCAATAAGTATTCCAATTAACAAATATTTTATTCTTAATACAGCTATTGCATATACTCTCTCCGACTCGTTTACAGATTACACAATAATTTGGAAACATAAGTTCTGTAAGATTAAGTTTCATATTATCCTAAACTAGTAAATAGTTATAAATCTTAGCATTATGAGTTAAAATTAGACATATGAAAATACTATCTATAGATTACGGTACAAAAAGAGTTGGTCTAGCTATCTCAGATGAGACCCTAACCTTCGCTCATAGAATTGCACATATTGAAAATTTTAAAGACGAAAACGAGCTGTTAATTAAGTTAGCTAAAATAATTGAGTTTGAACAAGTTGATGAGGTGATAATTGGTCTTCCACTTGGTGTTGACGAAAAGGATACAGAAATGTCAAAAAAGATACAAATGTTTATACAAACCCTCAAAACCGTTATAAAATCTAGCGTGAAAACTGTTAACGAAACTTATACAACCAGACAGGCGTATTCCAATTTAGGAAGAAATCGAGGCAAGAAATCAATTGATAGTGAATCTGCTAGAATATTACTTCAAGAGTATTTAGACGATAAAAAACTAAGAGCCTCTACTCAAGATAAGTTGTAACTAGTAATAATTAAATAAATTTAGCTAACTTAACTATATTTTATGAATAAGCAAGCACAAGAGAAAAAAGGAAAGTTCCAAAGTTGTTTTACAATATTAATTGTAATAGCAATTCTAATACTAGCTGGTGCTTTTATTGTATATACTACATATAATAATGCACTATACTCCCCTGCTTCGTCTTCTACAGAGACTGTTAGCATAACTGTTGCCGAAGGAGATACATTAAGCTCAATAGCTAAAACACTTCAAGATAAAGGATTAATTAGTAATTCGGAAATCTTAAAGTTATATCTAAAGATTAATAATATTGACCCTAAGATTAAGGTTGGAGTTTACACAATTCCCAAAAATAAGACTGCGATGGAGATAATAGATATCCTCGAGAAAGGAGTTTTAAACCCAGGTATTAGAGTTACCTTGAAAGAAGGCTTGAGATATAAGCAAATTGCAACTATTGTAGCTGAGACTCTAGGTACTGGAGCTGTATTCTCAGAAAACGAGTTTAATTCTATTGCCGAAGCTCCAGATCAAATAGCTTTTAATTCCGACATATCTTCTTTCTTAACTTTATATAAACCGGCAGGAGTTTCTTTAGAAGGATTTCTTTACCCAGATACCTATGAGTTTTCTCAAGAACAAACTACACAAGATATAGTCGAAAAGATGCTTGAAAACTTTATAAAAAAAGTTAACGATAATATAAATCTAAACAACTTAAACTTAACACAAAGCAATATCACTACTCTTTACCAGGGACTTACTCTTGGGTCAATTATAGAGAAAGAAGCCAGTAAAACAGACGATAGGGCCGAAATTTCAGGTGTATTTAATAATAGATTAGGGGCAGATATACTTTTACAATCTGATGCTACAGTTAACTATATAACTGGAAAGAACGATCCTGGAGTTGATAATTCTGATACTGAGATAGATTCTCCTTATAACACTTATAAATACACAGGGCTTCCTCCAACACCAATAGATAATCCTAGAATTGAGTCTATTATTGCATCGCTCTATCCAAACAAAACAGTATATCTTTACTTTTTTCATACTGATGACGGCCAGACTTTCTACTCAGAAACTTTTGCAGAACATCAGCAAAAAGCCTGCCAATATAGAGGATGTTAGTGTAGAATATATCTGAAATTAGTTTCGGACTTTTATGCATAAATTAAATCCAAAAGATCTTCCGGAGTTGAAGATAGTAGATATAACCGTTTCTCGAGCAATAGTGATATTCGCTTCGGTTACTCTATTCTTTGTTTTACCAGTTCTTGGTATTACTTACTTACAATCACATCCAGTAAATTTAAATACTCAAGAAAATACAACTTCTGTAGCAGAAACAATTCAACCACAAGTGGCTGGTGCGAGTACAGAAGCTCAGTCCTCTACAGTAGCAGGAATTGATATGGGAAGTGAGCAAGGGTTATTACTTACAATTGGAGTAATCTTAGTAGGAATATCTTTAGTTATTGTACTCTTCTTGATAGCTGAGAATGCGAAGAAGAAGGGTTAGATTTCTGCAATTTCACTTAAATTCCCTATATTCATATCAAGTGTAAAAGCTAAAGCATTGCTTAGCTTTTCTGAAAGTTCATAGTTTCCTACAAGATATTCTCCATTGGAACTATCAGCTCTTAAATATAAATCTTTTTGAACTCCGTTTTGTCCGTAAACTCTTATATGCACAGTTCTGTTATGCAAATTATCAAAAATATCTATTATCGATCTTGGCAGGACAACTTTTAGAATCTCAGAGCCAGTACTTTTAGGGGTAAATTTAATAGAGTTCCCAGGAAATTTAATAATATTATTAAAACCTATTCTAATTAAGTAGTTTACTAAACCTTTTTGGTTATAAGCTTTATAAGCTAAATCCCAAATAGCTTCTTGATAGAATCCTCTAGTCTCATGTATGTCTGATGATTCTCTAATTTGAGGGAAAATATCTGGGAATTGCTGGAATACTAATCTTGTTCTGACTACTGCGTCTGTATCTTGAGCTTGTTGGGGTCTATTATCATAACCACCGTCTGCGCAGGCAATAGTTGCATCGTCTAAAGCCTTTTTATATCTCACAATAGAATATGTAAGAGTTTCAAAATCTATACCAGGAAACTTAGAGTAAGTTGCTTGGTCCATTACTGGTGGAAATACTTTAAAACCCTCCACTGGCGGTAATATAACAACATGTGTTCCCATTGTTATTGGTGTTGGATCTATTGCTTCTCCTGGAATTGATGTAAATGTAATAAGGTTATGATT
Source organism: Candidatus Dojkabacteria bacterium (assembly GCA_039929105.1). Classification (GTDB taxonomy): domain Bacteria; phylum Patescibacteriota; class Dojkabacteria; order J137; family J137; genus JBDSRX01. Next base: position 1,096 of record JBDSRX010000028.1, on the reverse strand, counting down.
CATCAATAGTGTAATAAGTCCGACCTGCCATCTCTCTTGCATAACTGGCACTGGGAAAGTTTTTACATACTCCATCATAATGTCTTGGTTATGCCTAAACCAATCTAAGATAAAGTTATTAAAAGTAGCATCACCATAAACATTGTTATTGTAAGACTGTTGGAAAAAAGGGTTAAAAAGACCAGTAAAGAGACTTTTTAATAGCTCTTTACTGGTTCTTATATTATCTAAATCTTCAGGTAAAGAATCGATAAATCCATTTATATATTGTGTGGATTGAGGCCAGCTGTTCATAATTCTATATTAATTTACTAATATAGAATTATACCATCAAATCGGCTCATTTGACAATAGGAGTAAGGTTTTAACCCTCTTGTCCAACTAGTGCCACATTCGCAACTACAGCATCTTGAGTCTCTTCTTTTGATTTTACTTCTACAGGTGTAGTTTCAAGCCTTTTGACTCCTTTTTGAACAGCACCTACTTTTTTATACTTCATTAAAAAGTCTAGCATCTGTCTCCCAAATGCAGATAAAACCTCATCTGAATAAATACAGGATAACTGTTCTGCAACAGTTAGAAGTATATCTTCATTTCTTGTTCCAAATTTAAAATCATCATCAGTGATGTCATTTGGTAATCCATAGAGCCTTAATAGCTCTTTAAATTCTAATGCTCCAAACATAAAGGGTGGAACTTTAAATGCTATATCGCTAGCTTCTAGTCTTGTTTCTAACATATCAGCTAGTATAGAAGCACTACCATATATTGGTATGGGGATTTCTTTACCTTGTTCTCTTATATAGCCTGTCATCCCAGTTTCATATCTTTTATAAGGCTCATGTCTATTACCTAAGAATCCTGCTCTATTTACAATTCCTGCCTGAAAAATAAAATTGAAGTAAAGCTCCTCCACTGCTGCAAAAAGGTTATTGAATTTATCTTGAATAGTTAATGTAGAATCACCCATCATTTGAGTGAGTTTATAGATCTTTAATACAGTATAGATTTCATTTGCATCTACTGAAGTAACTTCTGGCCCATTTCCTCTTCCAACTTCTAATATAAGTTCAGTTAATTCTATTATTCTTTCCTT
>JBDSRX010000027.1:0-8476 GCA_039929105.1 Candidatus Dojkabacteria bacterium | reverse complement strand
CAGCAGAAATAGTTCCATCATTTATTAAAGTTTCTGTAACTAATAATTTAATTGCTCCTCCTCCAGATCCTCCAGATGCAACTTGAGTCCCATTTGTCCGAGAATCAATAGAAACATCCAAAACTCTTGGTGTATCAGATAAAGTAACCCCTGGATCTATAAATACTTTAACTTTCCAATATCTAAAGAATCCTGTTATTTCATTAATAGTAGATTTTATTGTTCCACTATCAATATTGTATGTTCCACCATGTTGATAAAATGTTCCTGAACCAGCAGGGTAGATTGCTTCTTCACCAGAAAAACTTCCTGTAGAAGAACCTGAGATCTGGAATTTTGGTTGAATATTATCTGAGTCATTTACCCAATTAGAAGTGAGCTTATTAATATTATATAGTACTCCTGGACCTGCATCGTAAGTACTAGATATCCAGTTTTGTTCCCCAGATACTACATTAAAGTTTACTGTTGAATTACTTGAAGATGGTACAGTTGAACCAGTAATACTTTGATAACCTACAGCAATTCGACCATCTCCTCCTTTTCCTCCATCAGTACCATTTTCACCTCCACCGCCTGGTAAACCTTTTGCTCCACCAATTGCATTTATGATAGAACTTCCTAGATTAACTCCAGATCCTACAATATATGTACTTCCACCAGAACCTCCTCCACCTCCAGCTCCTCCATAAGCTCCATTTGAATTTCCATCTGAACCAGTTGATCCATTATTATTTAAAAAACCAGAAGCATTGAAAGTTGAAGCACTAACAAATGCAATTCCTCCTCCATTTCCACCATTACCTCCGTAAGTACCACTTCCAGCACCAAAAGGGATTGAACCTCCGCCTCCGCCTCCAGAACCTAAGAAAAGCTTGTCTAAATTTGCAGAACCATATGTATCTCCATGTGCACCTTGAGTAGTTAGTGAAGCTTGTACAGCATCATCTCCGTTAGACCCATAAGATGCTCCTCCTCCGCCAGAAGAAGATGTCCCGTTATAAACTTCACCCTCACCTGTTCCAACTCCTCCTCCGCCTCCATTTGCAGCAGTAGACGCAGCACCTAAACCAGTATAACTTTCTCCTTGAGTATAATTATTTCCACCAGTTAAACCTTGACCACCTCTAAATCCTTTACCTGTTAAATCAATTGTTCCATTTAAATTTAAGACTCCATTAGATTTGAAATATAAAACCCCTCCTTTATTACCATCCCATGCGCTTGAGGTTAGATTAACACCACCATTTACTGTCACATCTGCATAGTTAGGAATTCTTTGAATAACAACTTTTTGTTGTCCAGCAGAAATTCCAGTATTATTATCATCCGAGGCACCTGATCCATAAAACTTTGTTTTAGCATGATCAAAAGTAATTGTTGGACCAGAAATGTTTGCAATTCTAAATATTTCATAATTACCTACATTGCTTGTACTTCCCGAAATACCTTGTAAATTTATTAATATAACTTCATCACCAATATTTAAACATCCTGCAGTTGGTGTTGTAGTTAAATCTGCAGCGGAAGAAGATAGAGTAGTAACATTATAATTAACAGCATCTCCACCATCCACACAAGACCTACTACCTGTATTAGTTGAGTTTAAGTTAGCATCAGATGAAAAAATAACAGATCCATCTCCACCATTTCCTAAAGATTCATCTCCAGGTTTAATCTTTAACTCATTTCCACTCGCAGGATGTTGCATTCCAGTTGTAAAAATTCCAGCATTATTAAAATCTGCGTTAGAAGTCCATGTTTTATTGCTAGTTAAAATATCTGTAGCAACATTTCCACCCGCAGTTCCTAGTGTTGTTGCATTTTCTGTAGAACCATATGGAGAACCCGCAGCTGGTGATGGTTTTCCTGGTTCTTCAATACCTAAACCTCCTCCACCTCCATGTCCTGCTCCTGGTCCACCAGTATTTGCTAAAGTAATTGAAGGTCTTCCTGTACCACTTTCATATTGTGTATTTGTAAAACCTTGTCCATTTGCATTTACTTTTCCACCAGGCTGTATTGTTAAGTTCTTCAGTAATAAGGTAACCCCATAATCTCCAGAAAGACTTCCGTTCTCAGTTATATGCCCACCTATAATTAATTCTCCAGTAGAACCTACAATAACATCTGCTGCACTACAATCTACAATACTATCTGTGACATCAGGGTTAATTACAATTTGTGTATTAATTACAGTGGGAGCAGTAGGCAATGGACAAGATTGTAAGGCTTTCGCTCTATTAGAAATCCCTAAAATTGTTAATCCGAAACCAACAAATGTAAGGATACAAAAGAGATATACAAAGAAAGAAACAATCAATTTATTGCGCCTATGATGATCTGTTCTCCTTTTCGAGAGAATAGTTGTAATAGATTGTTTTTGATTCATAATGTTATTGTCTGAACTCAATGGCCACATTTTAAAATTATACAGGTGAAAAAAATCGACTACAATGAAATTCGATTCTATTTAAAGTTAATGTAGATTGGATATATCAGAGTTTTAGAAGTAAGGTTACTGGCGAGCCTCAACTAGCTATTTTCGAATATATGGCGACAAAACATTATTTCTATAGGATAGTTTTATTTACTTTTGAAAGTGTAGAAGTATCCTAATCTGGACATATTTTCACTTAAATGATATTATTCACTACGCTTATTCAGTAATGTAAATGATCAATTTGTAACTTATATTGTAGGTTTGGTACGTTCATGTTGACACGGTTTGGTAGCTCAGTGCAAACAGATTCATAATGAGAACGAGTGAAGCGAAGTTCGAATTAAGAAGATGTTTAGACCAGCGAACGAAGTGAGTCGGTGTAGAGCACTTGAGTAAGCAATTCGGTACGTTCATGTTGTGACGGTTTGGTAGCTCAGTGGTAGAGCAGTCGCCTCTTAAGCGATTGGTCGAGGGTTCGAATCCCTCCCAGACCACTTTATGACTTTACAGCTATAAATCTTAGCAAGCAAAGTGAGCTTTAGATTTATGTTGGCAGAGCCCACCTGTATTTTTCAATTAGCAGTTTCTCCATTTGAAAAGTTACATTACTCCTAGATTTGGCAGTTCCAAAAAGCACGAAATTCGAATGACGAAGCTCAAAGATGTCTCACTTTTGGATTTCTTCATTCGTTCTTCGAATTTTTTCCCCATCATGATAGACTGTTGTAGATGAACACTGAATTCACTCCTCAAAATTTAACAAAAGCATTAGTAGAAAAATTCTCAAAAAGCGAGGAGATTTATCTTGTTGCCACTTTCGGTTCTGCAATTAGTAATGAAATTGATATTTATTCCGATATCGATATGATTATTTGCTCTAACGACATGGCAACTACTTACGGACATTACCGAGACACAATAGAATCAATTTCTCCAATAACAGCAGTTTCATCTTTTTATTACGATAAACCCAATGTTATTAGCGAAGTAATTTATTTAAAAGACTATAAGCCTTATCAAAAAATAGATTTAACAATAATTCCATATCTAGGATATTTGTCTGAATTTAATCCAAATGTATTTGTTCTGTACGAAAACCAAGTTATAGATAGAACATTAAAAAGAGGAATTGTTCATAAAAATAAACCCGTTGAAACTCTTGATACATGGACCACAAACTACATGTCTTTAGTTATTGGATTTGTAAAAACCTACAAGAGACAAAATATGGAAATGTATAGATATTGGGAATTAATTAAAGACGCAATGATTGTCCTAATGTTCGAAAAATATAATGGATGGAGCAAACAGTACGATAGACCTCGATTATCTTCTTCAGAATTTAAAGATTTATTCTATAGAAAGATAAATAAGAATGAGTTCGATTTATTAACACAAGCACTTCCACAAAGTGGAGTTTTAGATGTTAAACATAGCTTCTTAGTTTCGTTCTTTTTGTTTAGTGAGCTTTTGACTATTAAATCTAACTTCTTAAAAGAATATGTAAATCTAGAATTTCTAGATTACATTCGAAACTTCTTACAAACAGAGTTGAAATAATTTTGTGACGTCATTACGAGGAGCGTCAGCGACGTGGTAATCCCGTGCATTTTGAACCTCAACTTACGGGATTGCTTCCCCTTCGACACGATTCGCTGCTCAGGGTCGCAATGACAACAAATTACTTTCCGTATTTTTCTGCTAATTCTTTTTTGAACTTTGCAAGCTTTGGAGCAATTACAATAGAGCAGTATCCAGCTGTTGGATTTTTCTTGAAGTAATCTTGGTGATAATCTTCTGCTTCAGAGAAATTTGTAAATGCAGTAACTTCTGTAACAATTGGATTAGTGTAAACTTGTTCTTGTGTAATTTCTTTAATTGCAGCTTCTGCATCTGCTTTTTGTGCATCTGAATGGTAAAAGATTGCAGATCTATATTGAGTTCCAACATCATTACCTTGTTGGTTTGGAGTTGTCGGATCGTGTGTTTTTAGGAATATATTTACAAGTTCTTTGTATGTAATAACAGCAGGATCAAATTCAAATTGAGTCGCTTCTGCATGTCCAGTAGAGCCAAAAGAGACTTCTTCGTAAGTTGGATTTTCTTTTGTTCCTCCAGCATATCCAGAAATAACTGGACCAACTCCTTTTACATTTTCAAAGATTTCTTCTGTACACCAAAAACAACCTGAAGCAAATGTTGCTGTTTCCATAAAATATATTCTTAAAAGTTATTACACTAAAGTTTACCATAATCGTCAATTGATGATTCTAATGACAAATAGGATATTAAATCCGAAGCACGAATTAAGAAATCCAAAAAGAATAACTGACAAATGTAATTTAAGCTTAGCGTGAGTCTGAGTAATTAATGGCGCACTTCCAGGTTTATTGCTTGCGACTTATTAATTACTCAGAACTTTTTTGTTACTTTTTTGGTTACAAAAAAGGAAGAATAGAGAATACTTAACTTTAAATAGGAGAGAGATCCCTCGACTTCGCTCGGGATGACATAAATGATATAATTACCCCAGCATTTATTCTAAATGCGCCCGTAGCTCAACTGGATAGAGCACTCGTCTTCGGAACGAGATGTTGGGGGTTCGACTCCCTCCGGGCGTATATATTTATTAAATCACTTATTAATGGACACTCCACCAAAATCAACAGAAAGAGATATAACTGAAATTAAAAATATTATTCCTGTTATGTCTGGAGCTTGGAGAGAACAAACAGAAGAAAACGCAAAGGCAGCAATTGAATATTTAAATAACCCATGCATAGTAATAGTTAGACTAAGATTACAAAAAACTGGAGAAGTTGGTGAAGAAATTACTAGAGTCGCAGTTGGATTAAGAACAGATTTAGACACACGGACGAATGTTACAGTAGAAACAAAAGGAATTGATTTTGACGTATCTGGTGGTATTCCGATAAAAGACTTACTTGCTGGAGTAAGAGTAGGCCAACCCCCATACAGAACAGATGAAATCTATACATATGGTGGAAGATTATCAGATATTTTGGAATCGGAAAATCCACCTAAAAGAGAAAAAATTGAAAAGTTATTTTCTTCGGATAAGCAAATGCTTTCAGAGAATCTTGTATAGTAGTGTAAAATTGATTACAAACAAAGGCGTTACCTAATCTGGTATACGCCTTTTTGTTATGTATAATAAGTATTCATGAAAGACATTACTCTAAACTTCCTGGATCTCGAAACAACAGGAACAAACCATTCAAAAGACAGAATAATCGAAGTATATGTAACTAAAGTAAAAAACAATGAAACTTTGGCGACCTTCCACACCTTCTTAAACCCAGGTTTTCGACCAGATTCGTTCATATTAAATATGACTTCAATTGATCCACAAGAACTCGAAGTTTCTCCAGAATTTGAAGAAAAAATGGACGAGCTTTTTGAATTTCTAGGAGAAGATATGCTAGTTGCTCACAATGCTAGATTTGATTATTCTTTTCTTAAAAGTGAATTTGCTAGATATGGAATAAATATTAAGAATAATTATTGCTGTACAGTAAAGCTTTCTAGATTTTTATATCCAGAATTTACAAAACATAATTTAGACAGCATTATACAAAGAATTGGCTATGCAGAAGATGGAATTAGACATAGAGCTGATTTTGATACAGAAGTTATAAAGACATTCTTTTACAAAGCTTTCGATGAATTTGGGCATGAGAGTTTTGAAATCGCTTTTAATAAATCAGTTAAACAAGCAGCAATTCCAGAGAAATTACTAGGAAGAGATTTTTCTAAAATCCCAGATACTCCAGGAGTATATATTTTCTTAGATAAAAATAATTTTCCATTATATATTGGTAAAAGTATTCATTTAAGGACAAGGATAATGGATCATTTGTATAACGACACTAGTTATCACAAAGATCAACAAATAAACCAGCAAATGACTGACATTAAAATTATTCCAACAGCGGGAGAGATTGGTGCTTTGCTGAGAGAATCCGCGTTGATTAAAAAATACCAACCCATTTATAACAGAGCTTTAAAGAGAAACGAAAGCATGGTTAAACTAAGAAGAACTTACGATGAGAATGGATATAGCAGAGTTACTGCAGTTCGAGAGACAAGTATGGATACTTCTGAGTTTGTAGAAGTTCTAGGAGTGTTTGGCAACGAAATAATGGTAAAGACAATGCTTCAAGGATACGCAAAAAAACATGGGTTGTGTTCTAAACTTTTAGGAACTGAAAATGGCAAAGGTGCATGCTTTGCTTATCAACTAGGACAATGCAATGGTGCATGTATTGGTAAAGTTAGTTCCGAAGAATACAATGAACTTTTTGATAAAGTATTCGGAATAACAAAATTGGCTTCTTGGCCATTCGAAAAACCAATTGTAATTACTGAACGAAATGGAGATTTGGAAGAAAAACTATTGTTTGATAAATGGTGTTTCTTAGGAACAGATGCTGGTACAAATGAAGAAACTACAATTACAAAACAATTGTTTAATTTAGATACTTACAAAATTATTAGAAGCTTCTTAGAAAAAACAGAAACAATTTCCGAAGTAATTTCGGACGAAATGGAAAGATTTAAAACTCTGAATTTAGCAATTGAAGATGTGAGTGTATTAATTTGATTTCTTCTTATTCAACCACCAAGATAGAATTACAATAACAGTGATTGTTGCAAAAGCTAATGCAGAAAGCATTGGAATAGTTATAAATCCAAGAATCTTGATATCTGGTATTTCGCAAGGTATATCAAGTGTACATGGTGCAAACGAAAGTGTATTTGGTACTCCAACAGACTGTATATAGACATGATATATCCCAACTAATAGCCCCGGTACAGATAAAATTAAGAAAAATAGAGAGTTAACCTTCTTTTTAATTAAGATTAAAACCATGCTGATAATAGCAATCGGGTACATAAAGTACCTTTGCACATAGCACAAACTACATGGCGGTAAATTTAGAATAAATTGGAAATACAAACTCCCGAACATAGAGGCGAAAGCTATTAAAAATAGAAAGTAGATATAATCTTCTTTTAAAAATTTTAATGCTTTTGCTTTGTATTCTTGCATATTATTCTTGTTGTCATCCTGAGGCTCTCGAAGGATGTATATTAATTAAGATTCATGGTTCGAGAACCTCACCATGACAAATTGTTATTTAAATTTCAGATTCTTCGTCATTCGAATTTTGTGAGATATCTCTATAATCTTGTCCTAATATAAATATAGCACCCACGACACCTGGAAACCAAGCGAAGACAGTTAGAAATGTAACAAAAGTTACTGAAAGCCATCCTTTATTTCTAACGGCATAAAAAGGAGCAATGAAACATAAAAGTATTAATTTAAGAGGCATAATATTGAATTAATAAATATTTATTGTCATTGCGAGGAGCGTTAGCGACGTCGCAATCTCATAAAATTGTGGGATCGCGACGCTGCGCTCGCGATGACATCACAACTTTTGTAGCTTATCAATCTAGTTTCTCGAACAATATAATCGTTTGCTTTTTATCTAATGCTTCTTTTGCTTTTGCACAACTATCTGGAATAATTGGTTCGTATAAATCTATTATAGCGTCTAATAAATATCCAAGATTATTTAAAACTAGTTTAACTTTCTCTTCGTCTGTTTCGGACCAAGGTGTTCTATCTTGAATGTATTTATTTCCTGATTCCCCAATTTGAAATATTAAATCACAAGCTTTTTTAATATCAAAAGAATCGAATGCTGCTTGAACTTCTGCTTTTCTCTCATCAATATTAGTTTTAAAACTTGGTTCAACATAAATTTCGTTATTTATTTCTACATTCTTTTTATTAGATAAGTGAATAACTCTGTTTAATAAGTTTCCAAAGTTATCTGCTAATTTAGAGTTGTAACTTGCCTTTAAATCGGACTCAGAATATGATGAATTTCCAAAAGTAGGAAGTTCAGATAACATGTAGAATCTAATAGGTTCGTATCCGAATTTTTCTAATTGTTCTGTTGGAGAAATAACATTCCCAATAGTTTTAGACATTTTTCT
>JBDSRX010000026.1:0-11435 GCA_039929105.1 Candidatus Dojkabacteria bacterium | reverse complement strand
ATTTTTTTCAAATCTTCTAGGCTCTTGTCCTTGTGGAGCTTGAGTTTGTTGAGTTTGTGTTTTTGTTTCTTCTACTTTTGTGTCAGACATTTAAAAATTTTAATTTTTAATTATTACAGCGATAATTTATGTTTATAACTTTAGCCCACCTTCTCTCATTGCATCTGCAAGAGCTTTTACTTTACCATGGTATTTGTATCCATTTCTATCAAAAACAACTGCATCAATTCCAGCACTTTTAACTTTTTTTGCTAAAGTTTTTCCAATTTCAGTAGCCTTTTCCATTCCTTTCATTTTCTTTCCTTTAACATCATAGTCTGATGCTGCTACAACTGTTTTGTGATTTACATCATCAATTACTTGAGCGTAAAAGTGTTGATTAGATCTAAATACAGTTACTCTTGGCATTTCTGGAGTTCCAGAAATAGACATTCTAATATGTTGTTTTCTCTTTTCTCTGTTTTGTATTTTTTTAACTGATGCTCTCATATTTTATTTCTGCTTATTTAGCTGATTTTGTAGATTTCTTTTTAACCTTTTCTCCCTTGTATCTAACCCCTTTTCCTTTGTATGGTTCAGGTTTTCTAAAGCTTCTTAATTTAGCTGCAATTTCTCCAACTTTCTGTTTATCATATCCTTCAACTTTTACATTAACTTGATCTGCAACTGTAATAACAATTCCCATTGGTGGCTCGAAGTTAATCTTGTGTGAGTAACCTAAAGACATAACAAGTTTATTTCCTTGCATTTCAGCTCTATATCCAATTCCAACTATCTCTAATTCTTTTGTATATCCAGCTGTAACTCCATCAACCATATTTTGAACTAATGTTCTAAATAATCCGAAGAAAGCTCTAGTTTGTTTTAATTCGTTCTCTTTCTTTAATTCAATTGTATCTCCATTCTGTTCGAATAAAATACCTTGTCTAAAAGATTCTGATAATTCTCCTTTTGGTCCTTTTACAGCAATTTGTTTGTAACCATATCTTCCACCGTCAGTAATTGCTACTGTTACGCCTTGTGGGATTGTGATTGGTTTTTTTCCTATTCTTGACATGTGTGTTTAATTTTTACTTCTTAATAAATGTAGCAAAGGTATTCACCTCCGATTTTCTGTTTCTTAGCTTCATCTCCTGTTACTATTCCTGCTGGTGTAGTTAGTATTGCTACTCCCATTCCATTCATAATCTTTTTAACATTCTTATATCCAACGTATTTTCTAATACCTGGTTTTGAAACTCTTACTAATTCTCTAATTGCTGGTAATCCATTTACGTACTTTAATTCAAGAATTAAAGTGTTTTGTGGCTTTTCTTCTTTTACTGAGTATCCAGTAATAAATCCTTCTTTCTTTAAAATTTCTGCAACTGAAACCAACATCTTAGATGATGGAATCTCTACAGTTTCTTTTTTTCTTTCTATTGCATTCCTTATTCTTGTAAGGAAGTCTCCGATTGGATCTATTATCATTTGATTAATTTAATATTCTTAATTTAAAAACTGTATTTAACTACTCCAGGTAACTCTCCGTTTAAAGCCATGTTTCTAAAACAGATTCTGCATACTTTGAATTTACCAATATATCCTCTTGGTCTTCCGCAAATTCTGCATCTGTTTCTAATTCTTACTTTCTTGAAATGAGTATTATTATTTTTTACTCTTTCAAGGTTTCTATTAAATTTTGCAATCGCTGCCTTGTTTGCCATATTAGTTTAGTTTATTTTAGCTTTGAATTATATCTTTTTATCTCGAATTTATCAATATATACTTTACTTTTGAGCTTCGGCTTCTTTTCCTTTTAATCTCTCAAATGGCATTCCAAGTAATTCTAACAATCTAATTGTATCGTGATTAGTCTTACCTGTTGTATTGATTACGATTTGTATTGATCTAATCTTTACGAATGTTGATGTATCAATCTCTGGGAAAATCGTATGATCTTTTATACCCATTGTGTATCCACCTCTTCCATCTAATGATTTTCTTGAAACTCCTCTAAAATCCTTAATTCTAGGTAAAGTAGTATTTACTAATTTACTATAGAAATCCCACATTCTATCTCCTCTTAAAGTTACTTTTACTCCGTTAGGTGTATTTTCTCTTAATTTGAAGTTAGAAATAGCAATTCTTGAATTTACAATATTTGGTTTTTGACCAGTTATCTTTGAAATAGTCTCAACCATTTCTTCAACAACTGATGTGTTATTCTTATATTCACTTCCAATTCCAGCATTAACAACAATCTTCTTTAATGTTGGAACTGCGAAATCATTTTTAATTCCTAATTCTTCTTTAAGTTTCTTTTCTATTGTTTTGTTGTATTTTTCTCTTAACTCTGACATATTGTGTTAATTTACAATTCTCAATTTATGAATTTTCAAACTTTATTGATTACAACTTGTTTTGAAAATTGAAAATTATTTAATTAAAATTTATATTACTTCTCCTGATTTTTTAGCGACTCTTACTTTCTTTCCAGTCTTTTCGTCTACTTTAAATCCAACTCTTGTTGGCTTATCAGTCTTTTTATCAATTAACATTACGTTTGAAATGTCAATTGGTTTCTCAAATTCTGAAATTCCACCTTGTATTCCAAATTGTGGGTTTGGTTTTTGAGATCTCTTTACAACATTTACTCCTTTAATGATTACTGACATTCGGCCTTCTTTAATAATCACTTTCTCTATCTCAGCTCTCTTTCCAGCGTCTTTTCCTCTCATCACTTGTACCATATCTCCTTTTTGAATCTTATTCATATTATTTAGTTAATTTTTATAGAACTTCTAATCCCATAGATACAATCTTGTTGAATCCTTTTTCTCTTAATTCTCTAGCGATTGGTCCGAAAACTCTAGTTCCCTTTGGATCTTTATTTTCTTTGTTGATTATTGCTGCTGCATTATCATCAAATCTAATATATGAACCATCGTTTCTTCGAATTTCTTTCTTTGTTCTTACAATAACTGCGTGAACAACATCTCCTTTCTTATAATTAGAGTTTGGTAAAGCTTTCTTTACAGAAGCTGAAACAATGTCTCCAATGTAACCGAATTTAGAGAATGTTCTTCCCTTCTTTCCTCCCAACACCTGGATAATCATAATTTCTTTTGCTCCAGAGTTGTCTGCTACTTTTAGTCTTGATAATTTTTGTACCATGTTAATTTATTTTATTAATGTCCAACTCTTATTTTTAGAGATTGGTCTTACTGATTGAATATTTACTACATCTCCAACTTTTACTTCTGTATTATCTTCATTATGTACAAGATAATTCTTGTGTTCTTTGATAATCTTTCCGTATTTTTTGTGAGGATATTTTCTTTCAACTCTTACTTTAATAGTTTTCTCTCCGCTAAGTTTTACAACCTTTCCGGATAGTACTCTTTTAATTGTCTTTTTTTCTTCTTTTGGTTCTGCTTTTTTCATAGTTTGTTTAATTTATTACTTTTGAGTTTCTTTAGTTTTTAATCTAGCTAAAGTAACTTTTAACTTTTTAACTAATGATGTGTTCTTCTCTTTTCCAGTTCTAATATCTAATAAAAGTTTTTGTAAATCTGATTTTAATTCTGAAACTGATTTGTTTTCAAAACTAACAACAGTCTTCTTTTCTTTTTTAGCTTTTGGCTCTTTTACAGTTTTCTCTTTTTTTGTAGTTTTCTTGTCTTCAGCCATTTTATTCGAAATGATGTTTTGAAATAATTCTTGTCTTTAATGAAATCTTATCTCTAGCTCTTTGTAATGCTTCTTTACAAACATCTTCAGTTAATCCTCCAAGTTCAAAAATAACTCTTCCTGGCTTTACTGCTGCAACAAAGTGAGATACTGGTCCTTTTCCTCCTCCTCTAACAACTTCGTCACCTTTTTTAGTAACTGGTTTATCGGGGAATACTGTTACCCATAACTTTCCTTTTCTTGCTGTAAAGTTTGCAATCGCTTTTCTAGCTGACTCAATCTGTCTTGTATGAATCCAACCTTTTTCTACAACTTGAAGACCATATTCTCCATAGTTAACTTCAGATCCTCTAAGTGCAACTCCTCTTAATCTTCCTCTAAATTCTTTTGTGTATTTTCTTTTTTTTGGTTGTAACATTTTTTAATTAATCAATTGAATAAGTTGTCTTTTCTCCTTTGTTGATCCATACTTTTACTCCGTGTTTTCCAGCTCTTGGAACTTGTGCTTCTGTAAATGCATAATCAATATCTGCTCTAATTGTGTGTCTTGGAACTTGACCCCAAGATGCTTTTTCAACTCTAGCCATATCTGCTCCTCTAATTCTTCCTCCAACTCTAACTGCGATTCCTTTTATTAATCCTGTAGCTTTTGCTGCATCGATTGCTTTTTGAATAGCTACCTTTGGAGCAACTCTTCTTTCACATTGTACTGCAATGTTTTCTGCAACTAATTTAGCAATAGTGTCTGGATTTTTTACTTCGTATGGTTTGATATCAACTGGTTGCTTTAATAACTTTGTAAGTTCATCCTTTAAAGTATTAATTCCAGCTCCGCTTCTTCCGATTACAACTCCAGGTCTAGCAACATTAACTTCAATTAAGATCTTGTTAACAAATCTCTTGATGATGATTGATGCAACACCTGCAGATTTTAATCTTTCTTCTATTAATTTTCTTGCTTTTCTATCTCCTAGTAATTTTTCTGAATAATCAACTTTAGTAGCAAACCACCTTGATGGCCAGTTCTTGTTGACTCCTATTCTAAAACCTATCGGATTTACTTTGTGTGTACCTCTTGCCATAGTTAAGTTTAAAGTTTTTAGTTTTGAGTTATTAGTTAAACATTACGAACCTTGAATTATAGCATTATTCTTGAATTTTTCTAACTGTTTTAGTCGCTTTTTTCTTCTCTGTCTTCTTTTCTTCAGTTGCCTTTAGCTTCTTTTCATTTTTTTTAGTTGGTTTAACTTCTACTGAATTATCTGATACTACTACCATGATATTAGACTTTCCTCTAATCCATCCATAGTATCCTCCTCCTTTAGCTCTTGGGTGATAGTGTTTTATTCTGTTTCCACCTTTATCAATTCTAATTTCACTAACAATCAATGATTCTAATTTAGCTTGTTTTTGAATAGCATTTGCAGCTGCACTCTTAATAGCTTTATACACATGAGGAGCTGTACCCTTAGGCATAAACTTAAGTGTGTTTAGAGCATCATCAACCTTCATTCCTTTTACTATCATCGCTGGGATTCTAGTCTTCTTTGGTGATATTCCTACATTTTTTATTATTGCTACTGCTTGCATGATTTCTTAATAAGTTTTATAAATTATTCTTTTCCTCCAGTACTACCTGTAGTCTTAGCAATCTTTCCTTTCTTACTATGTCCAGAAAATTTTCTTGTTGGAGAAAATTCTCCTAACTTCATTCCAACCATAGACTCAGTAACGAAAACCTTTAAGAAAAGTTTTCCGTTATGAACATCGAAATTCATTCCAACCATATCTGGTGTAATTGTACTAGCCCTTGCCCAAGTCTTGATAGACTTCTTATCGCTAGTTTGCTTAGCCTTCATTACTTTGATATTCAATTTTTTGTCTATATATGGACCTTTCTTTAAACTTCTTGACATGTTTTTTTAAATAATTGATTTATTTTTCTTAAATGAGTTTGTCTCTGGTCTTCTTCTTACGATATACTTGTTATTTGGATGTCTTCCTCTTCTTGTTCTTGTTCCAACTAAGTTACCCCATCTGTCTGCTTTTGGTCCTCCAGTTCCGTGTCTACCACCTTTTCCTTGTCCTCCAGCATGAGGGTGCTTTGTTGACATGGCTACTCCTCTAACTCCTGGTCTGATTCCCTTTAATCTATTTCTTCCTGCTTTTCCAACTTTTACATTCTTTTGATCTGGGTTACTTACTGTTCCAATAGTTGCAAAACATGTCTCTTTTACTAATCTTAATTCTCCACTTGGCATTTTTAATTGAACATATCCCTTATCTCCTCCCATAACTTGGATGCTTGTTCCAGCAGATCTTGCTAGTTGAGCTCCTTTGCTTGGCCACATTTCTACAGCATGAACATAAGTTCCCTGTGGAATATTCTTTAATGGTAATGCGTTTCCAATTGTAATTGGTGCATCAGCTCCACTAACGATAGTAGCTCCAGCTTTTAGTGTGTCAGGAGATAAAATATATCTTCTTTCACCATCTGCATATTTTACTAATGCGATGAATGCTGTTCTATTTGGATCGTATTCAACCGTTTCTACAACTCCTGTAATTCCGTACTTTTCTCTTTTGAAATCGATAACTCTGTATAATTTCTTAACTCCTGCTCCTCTATGTCTAACTGTAATTCTACCTAGGTTATTTCTACCTGCGTGAGCTTTTAAAGACTTAGTTAACTTCTTAAATGGTTTAGCATCTGAAAGTTCTCTTCTGTCTATTAATACAGCATGTCTTGTTCCTGCACTTGTTGGGTTAAATTTCTTTAATGCCATGATTTTGTTATACGTTTTTAGTTATTAGTTTTAAGTTGAATGAATTTAACATTTGCAATTGTCTTATTTACTTGCTTCTTCAAAAATATCAATTTTATTAGAGTCAGCTAGTTTAAAAATCATTATTTTCTTATCTTCTCTTTTAATTAACTTTCTATTTGTTCTATTTACTTTATACTTTCCCATTCTACTGTTTACTTTCACTTCTACTACTGACACTCCATAAGAAGCTTCTAATGCTTTAGCAGCAGATTTCTTATTTGAGTTTACGTCAACTTCGAAAGTTGCTTTTCCTTCATCCTTATACTTAGCTATTGATTTTTCTGTTAAAACAGGCATTTTGATTATATTCATCATTTTATCTTTTTGATCTTTGTTTAATAAAGTCTAATGCTCCTTCTTCAATTAATACTTCTCCTCCGTTTAGTAAATCGTAAACGTTTACTTCATCTACTAATTTAACAAAGTGTCTGTCAATATTTGAAAATGCATTTATTAATTCAGGTCTCATTTCTAATGTAACTACAGTCATTTTCTTTGGGTTTCCAAAGCTTGTAGAAATATCTAAAGCTTGTTTTGTTAAAGGCTTTGAATCTACTACATCTAATTTATCAATTAGTTTTAATTTATCTGCTGCAAGTAATTTTGATAAAGCTGATCTTAGCGCTGTTGCTCTAAATTGCTTTGTTGTTTTTTTACTCCAATTTACATAAGACTTAGGTCCGTGTGCTCGTCCTCCTCCTTTCCAAAGTGGTGATCTAATAGATCCTGCTCTGGCTCTTCCTGTTCCTTTTTGTGCGAAAGGTTTCTTTCCTCCTCCTCTTACTTGTGCTTTAGTTTTTGTATTTGCATTTCCTTCTCTTTGATTGCTTAGGTAAATATAAACGTATTGTGATAATACAGAATCGTTTACATCTGCTCCAAAGATTTCGTCAGATACTTCTACGTCTTTTACTTTCTTAGCTTTTTGGTTATAAATTGGTAGTAACATTTTCTTATTTTGTTTTAATTACTAAATAACTTCCTTTTGCTCCTGGGATTGATCCAGATACAGCAATTAACTTATTCTCAGCATCAACTAATGCAATTTTTAAATTCTTGATTGTTTTTGATCTTGTTCCCATGTGTCCTCCCATTTTCTTTCCTTTAAAAATTCTTCCTGGGATTGTTCTTGTTCCTAAAGATCCTGGTGCTCTTTCTCTGTCTGATGAACCGTGTGTTCTAGGCATACCAGCGAATTTCCATCTCTTTACAACTCCTTGCCATCCTTTTCCTTTGTTAATTCCAGAAACATCGATCTTCTCTCCTTCTGTGAATGCACTTAAATCAATCTCTGCACCTTCCTCTAGAGAATCTAGATTTTGTGCTGCTATTTCTTTAACTGTGAAAACACTTTTGTAAGTAGGAACGAATCCTAATGTTTTGTAATTACCTAAGTCAGATTTATTTCCTTTCTTCTGTTTATCTTTTCCTAATTCAATATGAGAAACTGTTTCTCCTTTCATTATCTTTTTTGCGATTACATTGTTAGATACATCTAAAACTGTAGCAGGAATTGCTAAACCTTTTTCATTATAGATTTGTGTCATTCCTATTTTTTTTCCTAGTATTGCTTTCATGGTTTAATTCTTAATTTGAACATCTACTCCAGCTGGTAATTGCATGTGAGTCAAAGCTTCAATTGTTTTAGCATTAAAATCGATTACATCAAGTAATCTCAAATGTACGAAAAGTCTGAAATGTTCTTTGTGCTTTGCATCAATATGAGGCCCCTTGTGTACCGCTACTGACCATTTTCTAGTTGGTAGTGGAATTGGTCCTCTGATTTTAGCACCAGTGTCTATTACAGCTTTGCAAACATCTGAGGTTGCTTTATCAACAACTCTGAAGTCAAATCCTTTTATTTTTACTCTTATTTTTTGCATACTTACTTTTTAAATATCTTTTAATAATTCGATAATAAAGGGTCCTAAGTGTTTGTCCTTAAGACCCTTGTGTATTCTAGCTTATGCGACAATATCTGTAACAAATCCTGCTCCAACTGTTCTTCCTCCTTCTCTAATTGCAAATGTTACTCCCTTTTCAAGAGCTACCTTTGTAACTAGTTTTACTTCTACTTCAACATTATCTCCTGGCATAATCAATTGAGTTCCTTCTGGAAGAATGATCTCTCCTGTTACGTCTGCTGTCTTAATGTAGAATTGTGGTCTATATCCTGTTCCAAATCCTGTATGTCTTCCACCTTCGTCCTTTGATAATACATAGATCTCAGCCTTAACATGTGTATGAGGTTTGATAGAACCCTTAGCAGCTAAAACTTGACCTCTTTCAATATCTTCTCTCTTAATACCTCTGATTAAAATTCCAACATTGTCTCCAGCTTGACCTGCAGTTAATTGTTTCTTAAACATTTCAACTCCAGTAACAGTAACTTCTTTAGAGTTATCCATTAAACCGATTTGTTCAACAATATCGTTAACTTTAACTTGTCCTCTTTCAATTCTTCCTGTTGCAACTGTTCCTCTTCCTTCAATTGAGAATACATCTTCAACTGGCATTAAGAATGGTTTGTCGATTTCTCTCTCTGGTAGAGGGATAGTATCGTCCATAGCCTTTAGTAATTCAGCCATTGCTGTATCACCGTCTTTTTCGCCTGTTGTTCCATATAAAGCAGATCCAACTACGAATGGTACTTTTTCAGAATCGTATCCATATTTCTTTAACAAGTCTTTAACTTCTTCTTTAATTAATTCTAATAAGTCAGCATCCATATCATCTTCAAATCTATTGATGAAAACAACAATATGTTTAACTCCAACTTGTTTTGCTAATAATAAATGCTCTTTTGTTTGAGGCATTGGTCCGTCTGCAGCAGATACGACTAAGATAGATCCATCCATTTGAGCTGCACCAGTAATCATGTTCTTGATGTAGTCCTTATGTCCTGGACAATCGATATGAGCGTAATGTCTTGCTTCAGATTCGTATTCAACATGAGATGAAGCAACAGTAACGATCTTGTTTGATCCTGCTCTTGCAATTCCTCCCTTAGCGATATCTGCATAGCTCTTTCCAGAGTTTTGCCATCCTTTTCTTTGAGAATATGAAACTAATGCTGCTGTTAATGTAGTTTTTCCGTGGTCAATATGTCCTAGAGTACCAACATTTACATGAGGTTTTGTTCTTTGAAACTCAGCCATATCTATTATGTAATATATAAAATTAGTATTTACTTTAAGACTAAATGTGGATTATAAATTATAACGACACATATTGCAAACAAATCTTTTTTGGATTTGTTTTTCTTTAAATCGCTAGTAATAATAACACTTTTAAATTGGAAATGCACTATATTTTGGCAGAAAAAATGGTTATAAATCCGTAAGAAAATTATTCTATTTTTTATAACTTTCACTCCGCAATTTTTGGCGTTGATAATGCTTACGTGGTTAGGTTTATAAAACGGTCACCTGACGGAGTAATGCAATCCGATATTAGAATACTACCAGGACCAAAATTGAAGGTGGAGCCAGGATAAACGATGAGAATTTTCGAAGAAAACTTCGAAGAGATTTAGATTGGTTCTCTTTGAGTAAGGCAAAGAAAATGAAAAAAGAAGGTTACTGTTGTTCGAGATATTGCTTTAAAGTTAATCCACTTTCTTTCCATTCTAAAGCTTGGTTTGTTCCTATAAATCTATAGTGCCATGCTTCGTACTGATAACCAGTTATATCCGATTTCCCATAAGGATACGATTGTACAAAACCATATTTATATGAGTTATTAAGAAGCCATTGGCCTGCTACTGTCTGATCGAATGTATTTACAAAGTCGTAACCACTATCTGGACTCATAAAATCTAGTGTTGTCCCAAGTTGGTGTTCCGAGAATCCAGGTCTTGCTGATATTGTATCTGCATGTTCTTGCCCATAAAGACTTACCCAGTATAAATATGTTTGAACTTGAGTATTGTAAGATCTATATCCAGATGCAATTATAAGACCTTTACCTTTCTGTGCCATTAAATCGGAAGTCATTTTAACTAGAGCTTCTGCTGCTTCTCCAGTTAATTGAAGTTCTTCTGCATTTGTAGTCAACCCTTTAGATCTTAAGTTAACTAGGTTGACTGGTTGAAAATCTGAACTCAATTTATGACCTTTGTTAGCAGGTGCCGTTAGTGAATTGCCATCTTTAATATATGTAGCATTTGGCCAATCTAAATCTTCTGGTATTGTTCCAGACAAACCTAATGGAGTCCTTGCTATATCAAATTGTTTTGTTGTTTTATTTGCGAAGTTATCTTGGAAAACTGCTTCAACTATCCTCTCTCCTAAATCCAATCCACTTATTTCTAAAACATAATATTTATCTACTCCAACATCACCTAGGTAAACTAACTTGTTTTGAGTTGATGTTAATGTAATTTCTTCATCTGATTTTAAAGAAATACTCATTCGAGATTGCAATGTATGGAAAGGGCCCTCTTTAATACTGATAATTGGGGCTGTAGTGTCGCTATGGATAAAACTATTCGGGGAGCTGACTCTTATATATATTTGAAAGAAATGCTCTATTCTACTGGCTATAGATTCGTTTCTTTGAAAGAAATAGAAGGTACAAATAAATCCTAAGGATAGACAAAATACCAATATAAATATTGGCTTTAAATATTTATGCTCAGATACTTTATGTTTAGACATAATTATTGTTTCTCTAGAAATTCTATAAGTGTTAAACCACTTTCTTTCCACTGTTTTGCAGCTTGTATTCCAATATATCTATAGTGCCAAGCTTCGTGTGAATAGCCAGTTATTGCATCTTGTCCATCTGGATAAGATTGTACATAACCATATTTATATGAGTTATTTATTAACCATTGACCAGCTATTGTAGTATCAAATTCGTTTACAAAATCGTATCCACTATCTCCACTCATAAAGTCTATAGCTGTACCTAATTGATGTTCTGAGAAACCTG
>JBDSRX010000025.1:0-12510 GCA_039929105.1 Candidatus Dojkabacteria bacterium | reverse complement strand
ATCCATACATGAATGGAGCCTTAGTATATAAACATCAATTAATAGACGGCAAACTAAACGCTGAATATGAGAATACATATTTAGAAACTGTTAAAGCCGGAATTAGATTTATTACATTATTTTATGGTGAAAATCAATCAAAATCCTTTATTGAATTAAAACTTTTACAGTATTTAAGAATATTTTATACTTTTGATCGAGCAGACTTTCTAATGAAGTTTGTGTATTTCGATAATTACAATAGTGAAGAATACGAAGATAAATCTAAATTGGGAGAACAAATTAGTTCGATTAGAGAATCGAGCGATATTAACATTTCTAATGTATTCATAACTCAAATCATTTCTACAATAATGACTTACGATCTTCGAACAGCCGTAGTTCTGCTTCATGTTTTTGGTTTTATGCCCTGGTTTATTACCAACAATGATTTTATAAAAAAATTTAATCTTAATGTTAGATTTATGTCTTACCACATAGAAGTTGGTCTATCTGCACTTTTTAACGATATTAAAGAAGATAAATTAAAAAATTCAGATGAAAATTCTATAACTTCTTATCTTATGAATTTAAAGAAATTAGATGCAGATGATATGGTTAGATATACTGATGGTCGTTTGTTAGCATCTGGAAACGATATTTATAGACTAGCCAGAGTCATAAAGAGTAAAGGCAGTTTAAGATTAAACCTTTTAACACAAACAGAGAAAGCATTAATTGATGTATTTTCAAAACCACTAGAAGAAACTGGCACATTCACACGACATGAAGAAATTTCTGAAAAAATGTGTATTTCTGAACATTCAATTAATAAACTTGTTAAAAGAATCTTAAATAAGCTAGAGAATGATGACTCTGAGTACACTTTAAATCTTGATGGTAGAATTAGAAATATAGATCCAGAGAGTTCATACTTCTATGTTATTAAGAAACTAAAAAATCAACCTGAAAAATCTGAAAGTCCATACTTGAATATTTATCAACAAAATCTATTAAGAAAACTAAAAGAACTGCAAGAAAGCGGATTAAATCCCTCTCTTACTGAGCTTGCTGCTAGTCTTGATGTTTCGATTCAAACTATTAGGTACACCCTAGATGAAGCAAAAGAAAGATTAGAATTAGTTAGAAAGAAAAAATCAGATATTTATTTCGATACCAATGGAGATAAGGTCTTACCGGAAAATCCTCGAAGCTATCTAATAGATAAGTATGAAGAGGAAACATATCGTTCGAGATTAAGAGCTGACGAGATAGTACTACTAGATTTGTATATGAAGAGAGATAAAAATGTTTTTATACATAACATGGAAACAATAGCTACAGAATTACAAATGGAAGAAGGGTGCGAACCAGATCTTTACCTTCGGAAAATCTATAGAATAGTTAATAAGTTCAAAATGGAACAAGTTAACTATCTTGATGAGGAAGGTAAGCCAATCAGGCTTTACCATAAGAATTTAATTATAGCTGCTCAAAAAGTATCATATAGAAATATAAGCACCGAAGGGTTTACGGACTTTGAGTGTGATATCTTAAACTTAATATTATCTTTGCAACCTAATGGTAAATATCTTTCATATTTAGCCATTGCATATAAAATGAATTGTAAAGTTACAAAAGTATCAGAAGTTGGACGTAAACTTTTAATGCGATTAGATCCTACTGAAAGTTAAATTCAAAATTTATTCCATTAATAATATATAATCAACATAATGTACAAAACTCAAATATACAAAAATCAAGTTAATAAGTTTGTAGACGAATACTTTAAAAACTTCGTCGATAATTTAGACGAAATTGCAACTGGAGAATTTTCTCAAGCTTATAGTTTCGAAAATTCTGGAAGTAAATTTATTATTAGATTTAATTCAAATTCAGACGAAGGCTTTAAAAAGGAAGATATTATTTATTCAGAACATTCAGAAATTCCAACTGCAAGAATTATTGATTTAGGGAAGTATAAAGAGTTCAACTGGAGCCTAACAAAGGCTTATAACGGACTACAGCTTCATAAACTAGATAAAGATTCTCTAATAAAGGTTTTACCATCTCTTTTTGAGACAATGAACATAATTCACTCAACAAAAGTAGAATTCGAAGGTT
The DNA here is from genome assembly GCA_039929105.1 of Candidatus Dojkabacteria bacterium. Taxonomy (GTDB): domain Bacteria; phylum Patescibacteriota; class Dojkabacteria; order J137; family J137; genus JBDSRX01. The sequence goes on along the minus strand of JBDSRX010000025.1, from coordinate 10,407 downwards.
TTGGTCTTTGGGGTTTAGATAAAAAAGGAAAGTTTAATTCTTTTGAAGAACAATTAAGAAATTTTATAAAATTCGATAAATGGGAAAGTTTTGCAAATGAACACAAATTTTTTAATTTGGAATTTGTAAATAAATTAAAAGATGAATTTGAACAACTATTAAAATTTATATCTAAAGAAAAATACTTTTTACATGGAGATTTTGGTAGAACAAATATCTTTGCAATAGATAATAAAATTGAAGGAATTATAGATTGGTCTGAGGCAATGTATGGAGATTTCTTATTAGACTTATCTTGGATGGCTTTTTGGGAAAGCAAAGTAGATATAATAGAAGAATATTACAAATTTAATAAAGATAATAAAGATTTAGATATGACTAACTTTAAAGAACGAACAAGGTTGTATATGTTGTTCAGCTCTTTAAATAATTTAATATTTGAAGTTGAAAGAGGGCGAGAGCATTTTTATAATGATGCAGTATTGGCTGTTAAAAGAAATTTAAATTATTAGTTATTTTTTAAATGGCAGAACTAAAGACAAAAGTAAACGATGCTAGTGTAGAGAAGTTTATTGAATCTGTACAAGATGAATCTCAAAAGAAAGATTCAGAGGTAATAGACAAATTAATGCAAGAAATTTCTGGTGATAAGCCCAAGATGTGGGGTCCAAGTATAGTTGGATATGGGTTAGAACATTTACATTATGCATCTGGAAGAGATTTAGAATGGTTAAAAATTGGATTCTCACCTAGGAAAACTGCTTTGACATTATATGTATTAAAAAGTGAACCAGAAAAATTTCAAGACTTATTGAACAAACTTGGAAAACACAAAATAGGGAAAGGTTGCCTTTATATCAAGAAACTTTCAGATGTTAATATGGATGTGTTAAAAGCACTAATAGAAAGAGCTTTAAACACTGAGCACTCAACAAATTTTAAATCTGAATAATTTAAAATTAAATATTTAATTTGTTTTTAAATTAAATTCTAATATACTGAAAGTATTACTATTAAAAACTAAATATGTCTAATAAAAAGATTGCTGCTATAGTTATTACTTTAATTATTCTAATAGTATCTTGTGTAGGTATAACAATCTTCATTCTCATGCGAAATACAAATCCTCCGTCAAATACAGCAGTACTACAAACAAACAAAGAAAATCAACAAACTACAAAACCAGAACAAACTCAATCTAATCAATTGCAATGGAAACTGGGGGAAAATGGATATGTTGCAGAAGGTAATCCTCCAGCTTGCACTGAACCTATAATATTAACAAGTCCAGTAAACTTATCTGATGCTACAAGTATTTTATATCCAGGCCAAACTAGAGGTGGAAATTATAAACCTCATGGTGGAGTAAGATTCGATAACAATACTAGTAATGTCCAAACTGTTTCTATTCCTGCAGATGCATTTCTAGTTGCAGGTACAAGATTTTTAGCCGAAGGAGAAATTCAATATTCTTTCGATTTCATAACTCCGTGTGGAATTATATATAGACTTGGTCATTTAAGAGAATTAACAGACAAATTTCAATTTATTGTAGATAAATTTCCGGAAGCTACTACAGATTCTAGAGTTACATTTGTAAACCCTCCAGTTGAGGTATTTAAAGATGAAGTTCTAGCTATAAAAATAGGGATTATAGGAACAAGTAATACATTTCTAGACTGGGGAGTTTACGATCTAAGAAAGTTAAATGAAGCTTCAAAAGATCCAGCTTATGCTGCTTCACACGATATTCAACTTGCCCAACATGCAGTTTGTTGGTTAGATATGCTAGCACCATCAGATACAGTTATTGTAGATAGCTTACCTGCAGGAGATCCTACAAGTGGTAAAAATAGTGATTATTGCAAGTAATTACAGAAAGAAATGTTTTAACAAGACCATAATATCGCTTTTTGCTGGTGTTCCAGCTTCTAACTTCTTAGCAAGATCATGTGGACTTATCCATTCAGCTGATTGAACATCGTCAGTATTGAAAACAGGAGGTTCATCTTGAGATATCTTATAAACTCTCATAAAAGCTGCTACACCATCTTTTATTGGAGATAAATAACCCATAAGCTCTATATTTTCAGTTTCTAAGTTTAATTCCTCTTTTAATTCTTCTTTTAATGCATCTTCATAAGTTTCTCCCGCTTGAACATAACCACCGCAACTAAAATCTAAGCAATTCGGAAAATTTCGTTTAGTTGCAGTTCTTTTAGGTATCCATAGTTCTCCTTTGGAATTAACAATAAAAGCGTTTACTACTCTTACAAACTCACCTTCTCCTAAAAGAGTATAAGAATCTTCTCTTGAGATTTGCTTTAGTACTTCGTCATTATCGTTAACAACGTCTATTATTTCATTTTTGTGATCGTTTGATGGTCTTTCCATTATTGTGGTGTTTGGTACTTTTTTAATAATTCTACTAAATGTTTCTTAATCCAGTCTGGTAATGTTTGATCCTTTACATCTGAAAGCTTTATCCAAGCAAATTTACTAAATTGGTCAGAAATATCTACATTTCGTTCCTTATAGTCCACTAAATAGAATAAAGCCAATGTAGGAGTATTATCTCTGTTATATATAGTATTAGATACTAAAGCGAGATTTTCAGTCTCTAAAGCTGTTTGAGCTCGAATTTCTCTAGTTATAGCAGCGTCTGGAAGCTCACTTTGGTTCAATAATCCACCTGGTAAATCCCAAGAAGAATCTTTATTGCTCATTAAAAATAATACTTCGTCACCTTTAAGTACTAAAGCTCTTACATCTAATTGAAATTTTTCCATTTTATTTATTTAAAAGTTGTTTAACTCTAGCCTCCACCAAACTCTTTACAAGGTCGTAAGGAATTGGTTCGGAATATTTTAATTGTATTGTACCTCTATGCGCTAGTAGAGGTTCTAGTTCCTCTTGAAATTCACCTAAAGTAATTCCGTACAATCCTATATGGTTCTTAAAAGCAGCAAAATGTAAAACAAGTTCATCGTTTAATTTATAAGTTGGCATATCATAAGCTATTTCTTCTTTTATATCCGAAGAAGCATCTTTAACTATTTTTCTTATATTCTGTAGAATTTCTTGAACATTATTTGGCAACTGTTTTATATAGTCATCTACATCTACAAATTTTGGATCTGCCATCGACATATGTATATAAGTTTAAAACTAATAGAAGTATTATACCTAATGAAACTTTATAGAGGAAATTTTTGAAGAATTAAAAGCGGGTAGAGGGAATCGAACCCTCCTCATCAGTTTGGAAAACTGGCATAATAACCGATATACTATACCCGCACTTTACATTACTCTATCATGTTATTGCGGCTAAAGGAAAAATCCTTATTTTATAATGCTTCTTCGAAGCATAAGCCTAAATAACCGATATACTATACCCGTATTTATTTAAGAGTGATGTAATTATATCAAGTAAATAGGATTTTTCAACTTTATCCTGAGATTACTCCAGCATAAGTAAAGAATAATAACATAAACAATGCTATTACATATGGAATCCTAGTTTTTAGTTTGTCTGATGCACTCTCAGCTTTAACTCTGCTAGAACCTTCTTTATAACCTCTTGGCCTTGTTCCCCAACTGCTATCTTCAGCCATAGTAGCAAATCCTATTATCCTGATTGATGAAAGAATAAATGTAATCATAAATAGGAAAACTGGTAAGAAAAGTATATCTTTAGGCTTATTAATTAAATGGGGTAGTTGTCGTAGTCCAATACTTAATAGAGCTCCTAGTAGTGCAAGGGTAACTAGGAGAATTCCATTATCTAATGGAGTACCTTTAATAATTTCTGTACTATGGCTACCATTCAAAAATCTTATAATTATGCTTAAAAATAGTCCGTATAAAAAGAATGGGGTAATGATATCTGTAAAATATAGAAAAGCTAGAAATGGCGCTTTTCTAAGCATCCATCCAAACATTCTCAAAGTATTGTATTGGCTTCCTTTTGCCCATCTAAGTTGTTGTCTATAAAATTTGGGGAATGTTACCGGGGCATCTGTATATACAACACTTGTTCTTTGGAAGAATGTATTATAACCATACTTCAATACATAATTAGTTAAAGACCTGTCATCTGAAACTTCCAAATGAATCCCTAGGAATTTTTCAGATAAAAAATCTGGTAAAGCTTTAAGTATTATTTCTTTCCTTATTGCTATTGTTCTACCGGGTAGACATCCAACTGAACCTGTAATGCTCATTGATGGCAAAGAATGGATAGATCTTATATCCTCTAACCAATCAGCAAATCTTGTTAAATAGTTTCTTTCGCTTTGATATATCTTTTGTTTTGTTGTTACCCCACCAATCTTATTATCTTTAAATGGTTTGACTAATTCAATTAGAGTATTTTTAGTCCATAGAGTATCACTATCTACAATAACGAATATATCTCCTTTTGCTTTCTCAAAAGCTAATTTAAGAGCATTTCTCTTACCAGGAATCTCCGTCCATTCATAAATAACACCTTTATTTTTATATTTTTTACAAATTTCCTCAATATCATGGTTTCTATCACCATTTATAATTACAATTGTTTCAAAAGGAATTTGATCAGTAATTCTCATTAAAACATCGTCAAACAAATCTGGATGTTCGTCCACCACTGGGATAATAACAGAAGATTTGATATCAAAGTTTTCTTCAATTGGCTTGTAGAATAGGGAAAGTATAGATTTAAATAACCAAATTACCCAAACAAAGACAAAAAATAGTACAAAATAGTGAATCTTCTGAAAAACAAGCCAATCGGCTCCTTGATATAGAAATGAAAACATAAATTAATGGTAATTAGATATAGTAGCTTGTTTCTTCCAAGCATCTAACTGATAAGAAGAGAGAATATTTGAATTTTGAATTATTTCTGCAATTTTAGCAGCTGTGAAAACTCTTACATCGCCTACTCGAATAGTAAAAGGTTTACTGTCATTTGTCATAGTTACTTCCACATAAAGCTTATTTTCTACAGGTAGCGATACGGAGTTATCTTGTAAATATGAATTTAGTGCTTTTCTTGCTAATGTTGTTACGCCATTACCAGAAACTGCAGTCTCAGTGTATTCTTTAATAACTACTGTTTTTTTTGGTTCTGGTTGTTTGGTTGTTGTTATAATATCAGAATTATTACTTATCTGTTCAGACTCTGTTTCAATTCCTGCAACACTTGAAGTGTTGTCAGTAGTCTGATTATTAACTTCATTAGCTGTAACAATAGAATTGTTTCTATTTGATCTCTGTGCAATTATATCTTGTTTTAATGTATTAAATTTACCCGCATTAAAAACTATAAAGCCAAAGCTAAATAAAAATACTAATCCGATTATACTCACGACTATGTTTGCGATTTTATGTTTTTGATAATTTTCTTTTGTTGTTTCTTCCATATATATTTCAAATAACTTTGGCATTATCACAAAGACTATATACCTAAACAATACTCGGATTTATGAAAATAATTCCCACTTAGTAAGTATATTTAATTGATGCAAGAAAAATTAATTTAGTATTGAATATCAAATAAATATCGGAAGAATAATAGATATGGGAAAGTTATGAAAATTAAAGTTATAGGATATAAATATGCAACTACATGCATCCGACATTTCGTGGCGACACCTCAAATTTCCCTTACCTATGCTCATTTATCCCAACTTGACAATATTGACAAATGTATATTTCTGTTATATAATATACAAGTATAAAAGTTAAGTATATAAGGATTAAGGGAAAGTACGCGAGTCCCAAAATACCGCAAAACTCCCTCAACCAAAAAGAACCTTTAAGCATAGTTCAATTCTCACATTAATATTCTCCCCTCGAGGGGAGTGGCACGAAGTGCCGTGGGGTGTTAAAAAACATAGAGTTTTATCATCCTCCGTCCCTACGGGACACCTCCTTCAAAGGAGGAATCTTAATGTGGGCATTGAACCATCATAGATAATTTATTATTTATGACTCATGCTCTTTCCACGAAACTATTGTAAGTAGAATTTATTCTACGAAGCTTTATCGTAGTAGAAGAACCTTAAAAACCCACAAGGATAAATAATTCTGTATTGCACAAATTGCGCTTAATCATTGAGCCTAGTTTGTGCAGTATAGAAATCGATTAACAGAAATTCTAGGAGAATTTTCAAATGCGTAGAGTAGTTTCAATTTTCATCGTTCTTCTTATCATATTGGCTTTTATTGGACTCCTCCGAATCGGAGGGTTCGATATATCTAATGTGACCAAGTCGATCAACGGCAATTGGTGCATGGGACCTGGCTGCGGCCAGAACCAGATCACCGCGCAATCCGCTACCAACGCCGCTGTAACGTTCGGCAACCCTAATAGCTATGCTACACAAGGGGCGTTGAATATTGTAGTTGTTGGCGAAGGCTCAGTCACACCGGCAAAAGTGCCTTATGGCAGCTTGGTGAGTACTTGGGATTCCAACACCAAACGTTCGGACTCCCTGAAACTGTGTGTGAACTTAAGCGGTTGCTATGTAAATCAGCGCGGCGACTACCGTACTTATCAATTTCCTGACGGCACCAACGTGCCGGAAGATACACTTTTTTCTTGGGCGCAATCGCAGATGGGTTCGTTCCCTCATGCGAAAAGCATTCAGAAAGTAAGTTGATAAGTTTATAGTCGATAAATCCTTGTGGGTCAAACCCCTCCGTCAGCAATGGCGGACGGGGTCCACATTTAAGTTAATATTTATTATTAATTTAAATGTGGACTATTAATTTGTGAAGGCAACTTCCAGATTAAGTTCACAATGTTATTCTGGACTTGTTCAGAATATCAGAACCTTAAAAACTGCATGAAAGCAGTTTCAGTATTCTTAAGTTAAACATATGCGCAAGCTATGTTTTAAGAATGCGAAACCTGCAAGGAAAAAACAACTTTTAAAGCGAGTTCTCGTGCCACTAGTTCGCACCTTGTTTCTATATAAATAGGAATAGGGTGCGGATTGGTGTGTGGCGAGAGCTTGGCTACACACTAAAATGTCACAAGTCGAGTGTTTTCGACATAGAAGGAGGCTTAAAAAGCCATGTTAAAACGTTTTCCGTTGTTCGCAGCAATCATACTGATTGTTGCAGTCGTCGCAGGCACCTTTACGGTGTTTGCACAGGAACCACCTAGTCCACAGACCGAATGCACCCTGCACAATGTGCCCGCCAGCGTGATCATCGACAAGGCGATTCCATTCTACGCACAGCCCCTGCTTATGTACACCCCTTCCGGGGAGTATCAAGCCACTGAAACAGTGGAAATTATTCAGGCGGCTCAAGTGGAAGAAATTTGCTTTGTCTATGTCAAACCCACAAAAAGCCACTATAGTGGCTGGGTGGACAACAAAGTACTTGGTGCTAATGGCCGCGCCGCTTTGGTTTCCGCATCGTCCGCACTGGGTACGCCCCAGCCGACAATGTCAGCACAGGATGGTAGCGCAGCCGCAGCCGTACCAACCCAAGCGATTATTTCAAATGGCGAAGGTAGTCTGCTAGTCGCTGGTCAAAGCAAAGTTGTGCCCTACGGCTCATTTATTGGGTCGTGGAACGGCGAAACCCGTAACCCGGTGTTGAGCTTGTGCACCACTGATGCTGGATGTTCCGTAAACGTTCGTGGGGATTACCGGTGGTATACGTACGCTGACGGTACAAAAGTACCGGTTGACGTACTGGAAGAGTGGATCGACTCACAAGTCATCTACTTTGACTATGCTACATCGGTGATGAACTCGGACGGCGAAATCGTTTGGACGAAGGCCGCGTAGTTAGTGGTAAAAAAGTTGCAAGAAACCTTGCAGGGATCACGACAGCAATGTCGTGCCCCGCCGTCAGTCAAATGATGGTGGGGACCAACCCATTGTTCTTAAATCTTTTAAGAGCAGTGATTTTGGTAATATGAAAAATAAAATCAATCAATACAACCTAATTTCCATTTCCCATTTCTTTTATCCTCGAGTTGGAGGTCTAGAGAACATGGCTTATGGACTTGTTAAAAACCTTTCAGACAAAGGTTTTAAATCCATAGCTATTTTTGGTAACGATAGAAACCTAAAGTTCGAATCAGACGGATTTACTTGGAAAAGTTTTAATACAATAAAACTATTTAAAGGAACATACCCAATTTTAGGTATTAGATTCTTTCTATTTTGTTTAAATACAATTAAAGATAATCCTAATGCAGTTGTTCTTTTACACGATAGACATTTAACTTCAAGTATTATTGGTGCTCTTATCTGTAAATTTTTGAATAGAGATTATATTGTTATCTCTCACACAACTGTATCTAACTATTTTCAAAACAAGTTTTTTGAGATATTAAGTGTTCTTTTTGAAAAACTTATTTCTAAAATGGTTCTAAATAATGCATCACATATTATCTGTGTATCTAGATCTAACAAAGATTACATAATCAAAAACTTCAATATAGATTCTTATAAGACTAGTGTTATTTACAATTGTTTTAAAGACGATAGTATTAGCAGATTCTATCAAAAGGTAAAAAGTAAAACAGTTATATTTAATACAAAATTATCTTTAGTAAAAGACCCAAATACTGCTGCTTTAGCTTTCTTAGAGTTAGCTAGAAAGTACACTGATTGGAAATTTGTAATTGCTGGAGAAGGTTCTTCAATATTAGACGAAATGAACGATTTACCTTTAAATCTAGAATACAAACCTAAATTTCTACCTCAATTAGAAGTTTTCGAATTACTTGGAGATTCTTCTATCTATATTAATTCTTCTTTAAACGAAGGATTATCCCTAGGTGTCATTGAAGCTGCATCTTTAGGAAACATTGTTGTGCTATCAGATGCACCAGGTAATGTTGAAGTTGCTAACAATTTAAGTTGTTCTAAATATATTTTTGAGAGAAAAAATTATAAGGATCTTGTATCTAAAATAGAGATGGCTATTAATGATATCGAACACCCAGGTTTTACAAACCTACAAGAAAAGATAAGCCATTTAGCTTACTTACATTTCTCTCCAAAATCTATTTATAACAAATACAGCGACTTTATAAGCAAATACAAAGCTGATACAATAGTTTTTAAAGAGAATAAGCAAAAGCTTAAAGTAAAAATTAAAGACTATTATTAAAATAATTAATGACAACAATTCTTAAACATAGAGCATTATTAATTGTTGTTGTAGCTATTTCAGTAATAATCTCCTCCCTAAACATATACAGAACAATCTTCTATAAGAACTTATCTATTTTCCAAAACGAGCAAAGTATTACTATCGCGTTCAATAATGGGAAATATATTACACTAAGACCCACAGCAGATTCTTTAACAGACTTAAAACAAAAAACTATAAATCCCTTTGCACAGTTTAATGACTATACTTTTACAGCATCTGGGCTCACACTTGGACCCTTAAGTCCAACCTATTCTTTAGCATTAAATAATCAAAAGGCTGCTACAACAGTTACTGTTAGCCAAATTGGTCCATCTACACTTAATCTAAACTATAAAATTACAAGCGATTACGATGTAAGCAAAAGTTTTAGTTATAGAGTAGAGTTAGATTATTCCGGTTTAAGTAAATTTAATAGTAATCAAGACGAGATTTCGTTGTTTGACGATGAATGTAGAGTTTCAACACCAACTAGTCCAGAGCACACTATATCTAATTTTTCAGATGGTAGATCTCTACTATTTGCTAAAGCTTACGAAAGAAAAATCGAATTCAACATTATTGTTAATATAAACTGTAATGAAGATTAAGGCCTTATTATTATTTATACAATTTTCTGTAATTATAGTTTCTCTATTAATTAGTTTAGGAGGAACTGCAGCTTTACTTGAAAATTATCTATGGATAGGTCTTTGTGTATTTATGGTACTCACATTACCATCATTTATCTCAACTGTATTATTACAAAAAAGATATTTTGGATTTACAGCAGCATTGTCCTTTTTAATTTACCCTGCATCTTATTTAGTAATATTTTTAATTAATAAAATCACTGGAATTGAAATTACAACATTAGGAAATGCTGTATGGCTTTTAATGGTAATTTTCTGGAATCTTTTATTAGTAATAAAAATAGTTTATTCAGACGAGCATCCTTTAATACAGACATCTAATAATATTATTAATCTAATTGTTGCAGTAGTAGCATTTGGAATCTCATTTTCAACAATTAGACAAGAAGGTTCAGTAGTCGCATTAGATTATATGCAACACCAAGCAGTTATTAACCAATCTGTTAGTTTAGGTAACATCTGCCTAACTCCATCTGCTTGTTCTAATATCTTCTTACAAAATGGATACACAACCTTTTACCACTCAGTACTGTCTTTTATTACTACATTTAGCGGTAATAATTTAGAAAAAAGTATTTATACAATAGATATAGTTTGGGCTATTTTA
>JBDSRX010000024.1:0-5075 GCA_039929105.1 Candidatus Dojkabacteria bacterium | reverse complement strand
TGTTAATTGCTTTATTGCTTCTGGATATCCATGGAAATTAAATATTACCTCTCCATTACCAAAAACTTCGTTAAACTTCTTTTCTGTATTAATTAAATTCTTTTCGGAACCAATACCGTATGGATTTAATTGATTTATATTTACATACCTAAAACCTAATTCTGGAATCACTTCTTTTAATATTTGGGCTGCTTCAATAGTTTCGTTTGTTTGATAATCTCCGGCAGATACAAGAGTAATATCAGTACCACCATTTCCAACCCACTCAACTTCTAAATATCCTTTATTAACCAACTGCTTAGCTTCCTCTAACTTAAACCATTGTGGTAATTCTCTTTTACATGCAGTAATTAAATTTACTTTATTATCTTCTAATAAGACTTTATGCATTGTAGCTAATAAAGTATTTACGTCTGCTGGAAAATAAGCAGCAACTTCTTTTGTTTGTTTAACAAGAAGAGAGTTTATTAATGTAGGATTTTGATGGGTAAATCCATTATGTTCTTGTCTCCATAAAGTACTTGTTGAAATTATATTAAATGCTGGCAATCCTTTTCTAAAAGGAACTTGATTCCATTGTTTAACATATTTTATATATTGATCTATTTGGCTAGAAACAATATTTAAGAATGCTTCGTAAGAAATTAATAAACCATGCCTTCCTGTTACTGTATATCCTTGCATCCATGCAAATAATAAATTCTCACTAAGAACTTCTAATATTTTTCCTTCTTGAGAAATATGTTCGTCGTGAGCTCTGATAGGCCATTCGTAAACTCTATTGGTAGCTTCAAATAAATTCTCTAATAGATTAGATTCAGATTCATCTGGAGAGAATACTCTAAAATTATCATTATCTTCGTTTAATTTAAATACATCTCTTAGATATTCACTTAATTCTTGAACTCGACTATCTGGTCTAGAATCTCTAGAGAAATTTTTAAGTTCGTGGTCTTCTAAGCTTGGAAGTTTTAATCTTTGGGATAATTCACTTCCATATGCATGTTTATTCATTCCCATTCTTAAATCATCTTTTGGAATAAAGTCTGAGATTTCAGAAATTAAAGAATAATCTTCTTCAATAAGTTCTTTTACGTAATAGGATTCTAACCATTCCTTAACAGCTTCGAATTGTTTTACATCATTAGCAGGATTTGTTAAAGGAATTCCATGAGATAAATTATTATCTTCTATATCTTTTCCATTAAATGTTTTAATTCCTGTCCAACCTTTCTTAGTTTTCAAAACTATCATTGGCCAAACTGCTTTACTAAATTCATACTCGCCCCAACCAGATTTTATTTCATCAATATCGTTAAATGCAGTTATTAAAGCTTCTAAGAAATCAATATAGACATCATTAGAAGTATATTGATCAACAATAATAGGCATATAGCCTAAACCTTTAAAATATGAAGTAATCTCTTCATCCGTCATCGAAGAGAAAATTGTAGGTCCTGAAATTTTGTATCCATTTAAATGAAGGATAGGTAGCACAGTTCCATCTTTTATAGGATTTAAGAACTTATTTGAGTGCCAACTTGTAGCAAGCGTTCCTGTCTCAGCTTCACCATCTCCTATTACAGCAACTGCTGTTAAATCTGGATTATCCATTACAGCACCAGCAGCAATAGAAAGAGAATATCCTAATTCTCCCCCTTCACCAATAGAGCCTGGGATCATAGGGGAGGCATGGCTTGGAAATTTCCCTGGCCAGCTAAAATCTTTTATTAAATGACCAAATCCATGTTTTGTAATAGTATAGTCAGGGTAAAATTCTCCTAATGTTCCCTCCAGGAAAATATTAGATAAAACTGCCGGTGCACCATGTCCAGGCCCAGCAATAAATAGAAGTGATTGCTTCCTCTTATTTATAATGTAATTTAAACCACCATATATAAAGTTTAATCCAGGAACAGTTCCCCAGTGACCTAAAACTCTAGTCTTAAAATGTTTTTGTTCTAACTCTTTTTCTAAAAGAAAATTCTCCTTTAGATACAACATAGAAGCTGATAAATAATTTGATAGTCGGTGGTGTTTTTTGTATGCATCAATTGTTTTTTGTATTTCGGTCATAAATTTATTCTAGACTAAATGCAGATTACAGACAAGGATCTAATTGCTTACAGCTTATAGATTGTAGCTTATGGCTTTAAGCTGTTCTCTATAAGCTTCGAGTTAATATTTCTTGGTCAATCGTTTTATTTATGATAACCTATGTGAGGTGACACTTTTTTTATGAAATTATAAAGTAAATGGTACATTTTAATCACGTTACTAAACTTTACGACAATAAGATTGTTGCCGTTAACGATATAACTTTTCAAATAGAAGATGGAGAATTTGTCTTCCTTATTGGTCCATCTGGTAGCGGTAAAACTACAGTAATTAAGATGTTAATAAGAGACGAAGTTCCAAGTTATGGAAAGGTATATTTTAAAGATAAAGACATCACTTCTATTTCCAGATCTAAAGTTTACAAACTTAGAAGAGAAATTGGTGTTATTTTCCAAGACTATAAATTAATCCCAGATAAAACAGCTTACGAGAATGTTTCTTTTGCAATGGAAGCAGCTGGAAAATCAAACGACGAAATTAAACAAACAGTACCTTATGTTCTAGACATTGTAGGACTTTCTCATAGAATGCAAGCATTCCCTAGGCAGTTGTCTGGAGGAGAACAACAAAGAGTTGCGATTGCTAGAGCTATCGCAAATAACCCTAAAATATTAATTGCAGACGAGCCAACAGGAAACTTAGACCCAGCATCAGCTTGGGATATTGTTCAGATTTTAAGTAAAATTAACAACTGGGGAACAACAGTTATTATGTCTACCCATGGAACTGATATTGTTAACTCTTTAAATAAAAGAGTTATTCAAATGCATGGAGGAAATGTAATCAGAGATGACAATAAAGGACAATACGAAATGACTTCTGGATTTGAAGAACAAATGGTTGAGAAAGCAGATAAAGAAAAACAAGAATCTAAAGATAAAAAGAAGAAAACATTTCAAGTTAATTTACCTAAATCAAATGATGGTTCAATTAAGAATGCAATTGAAGGTAATTCAAAACTTAAAATTGCAGATGTAGAAAATATCAGAGTGGATGATATCCCTGAAGAACACCAAAGTTTCTTAGGAAAAGTATTTTCAAGATTCTCAGTAAAAAAACATGATGAAGGAGAAGCATTAATATACGAAGAAGAAACTCTTCCAAATAAAGTAGAAAAAGAAGAAAAGAAAGAAGAATTTGAAAATAAGGTAGAGGAAAAAGTTGAAACACCTAGAGAAGGAAAAATTGAAGAAGATGTTTTAGAAGAACAAAATGAAGAACCAATAACAGAAGTATTAAAAGATACTCCAATGAAGAGGCCATTAAACGTTAATCACGAAGATGAAAAAAAAGAAACGGTAGAAGAAAAAATTGAAGATATAAAAGAAGAAATTAAAGAAGATAGTAAAAAAGCTGTTAAGAAATCTAAGCTTAATTTAAATTTGGCAACAGATAGATCTAAGAAAGAAGAACCTGCACCAGTTATAGAAGAGCCAGTAGAAGAGAAAGCGTCACTTAGAAAAGTTCCAATTAGAAAATTAAACTTGCCTAAAGTTGTAATGGAAGATTTAAAGTCTGCTGGATATAGATATATTGATGAAATTATTGATGATGGTCCAGAAGGACTTTCAAAAAAGATAACAATAGATCCGGAAGAAGTTATAATAATAGCAAACGAAATTAAAAGATATACAGAAGAAAATTCATAGTTAAAAAACTTCTTAAACTTTCTCTATGGAACTCCAAAATAAAAAAGTATTAGTTACCGGTGGAACTTCAGGACTTGGTCTAGAACTTGTAAAAACACTTTTAGATAAAGGAAGTATTGTTTATACATATACTAATAATAAAGAGTCAATGGAAACTGTTAAAGCAGAGATCCAAAATGATAAATTTCATATTGAATTAGCAGATGTTTCAAACCAAAATGAGGTAAAAGATTATTTTAGTAAATTTGAAGATCTAGATGTAATAATAAATAATGCTGGGATATGGCTAGAGGGTTTAGTAGAAGAGAATAGTTTTGATCAAATTAGTAAAGTTATTAACGTTAATTTAACTGGATTAATATTTAATACAAGTCTTGCACTTCCATTTCTTAAGAAAAAAGAAATAAGTTATATTATAAATATTGTCTCTACCTCAGGTTTAGAGTCTAAACCCTCTCAGAGTGTCTACGCTGCATCTAAATGGGGAGTTCATGGTTTTACTGAATGTTTAAAAACGGACTTAAAAAGAACAGGTGTTAGAGTAATAGGTATTTATCCTGGAGGAATGAAAACAAAGCTTTTTAGAAATTTTAAATATGAAAGAGGTATTGATAAATTTATGGATCCAGCTGAAGTTGCTAAGGTGGTAGTAAGTACAATAGAAACTTCCTCTGATATGGTTATAGATAAGGTGGAAATTAAAAGAACTAAATATTAACTTGATAAAATAAGGATTTATTATAGAATAAACATATGTTCACAAGAATTCTCGTAAACACAAAAAAACAAATTCAAAGAAGTGGATTCGCAGGATGGGGATCTTTAAGTGTTATGACATTAGCATTTTTAGTTGCTTGCATCTTTGCAGGTTTAGCTTACTTTTCAAACTTATGGATTCAATATATAGAATCTAGAAGTAATGTTTTAGTATTTTTTGATGTTGGAACAGACACTCAAGTAATTAACAATCTTAAAGACAAGTGGAAAGATTTACCAACAATTAAAAGTTTAAGTTTTACATCAGAAGAAGAAGCTTACAAAATTTATGGAGACTATTCTGCAAAAGTACAGCCAGTACAATACGATGCCTTAAAAACAAATCAATTTATATCTGGAAAACTTCCATCTAGTTTAGATATTCAAATATATTCTTTAGCAGATTTAGCTAGTCTTCAGAAGATAATCCAAAAAGATGTTGAAGAATCAAATAAATCTTTAGAAATCTTTAATCCAGACGATAAAAATGCACAGGTTACATATAAATATGCGTCCGACCCTACAAGTCCGCCGATTACATTAAGAGTTGAT
>JBDSRX010000023.1:0-3643 GCA_039929105.1 Candidatus Dojkabacteria bacterium | reverse complement strand
TGTGAGATTATAACTCAGTAAGTACTTCAATTCCTCTATCTTTATACTTTCTAGGAAGAATATCAATATATCGTTCAGTTGCAGTTACGCTTTTATGCCCAACAACCTTTGCTAGAGCAGAAAGCTTAATACCATTTGAGAGCTGGCAAACTATAAATGTATTTCTAAGGTCATTAATACAGAACTGTTGTAACTTAACTTTTTGGAAAACTCTATCTAAAGCAGCTCTAATATTTCTAACTTCAATAGGTTTATTATTCTTTGTAGTAAACAAATAAACGCTCTTTGGTAAACTCGCCATGTAATCTTTTAGTTCGAAAAATAACTTATCGTTTAAAGGGATGACTCTGTTTATCTCTTTATTTATCTTAATAGTAATTGTTGGTTTGCTTCTAGCTAAATCTATATCTTCTAGTCTTAAATTTGAGACTTCACTTATTCTCATTCCAGTTTGCAAAATAAGTTCTAACATCATAAAGTTTTTGCTATTACTTTTACATGCTTCTTTAAGCTTTACATATTGTTCTTTATTTAAGAACTTTGGCTTGGCATTAATAAACTTAGGGTGGTGTAACTCTTTTGTAGGATTATCTTTTACAAAATCTTTTAATATAAGAAATTTATAAAAAGTCTTAATACTATTAAGCTTTCTAGACACAGTTTTAGGAGTTAATCCTTCTGCCTCTTTCAATCTCTTCAAAAACTCTTTAATATCTTCTTGTGCAAGTAATGATATATCTTTTTTTGAAATATCCGACAATTGTTTAATATCTGCTTGGTAGGCAACGATAGTAGACTTCGATCTGTCTTTTCTCTTAAGGAATTCTATAAATTTGTTGATCAAATGGTCATTGTTCATTTAGAATGTCTTATAGTTAATTTAATATCAGTGGATGTTATCACAGGGAATTGTTAGGATCAATTAATTTATGCAAAGACTTTTTAGATATCTTAAAAAACAAGTAATTACCCATAAGAACTCTATAATAGTAGAGGGTATTCCCTTAACTACTTTTTTATTAGCTATCAGTTTTGTTATGGGAGTTAATATTTTAAGAGTTATTACTAACGGAAAAAATAATTACGAAACATATTTAAGTGAGAAAGCTAGCCTAGAAGAAATTACTTCTAAGAACGACGACTTAGTTAAAGAGAATGACTTTGTATCTTCAGACGAATATAGAAGATTAATATTAAGAGAAACTTCAAACTATGCTTCAGATGGTGAGAGGTTATTTCAAACTAAAGAAAAACCAGTATATTTAGACGAAACTAAACAATACCTAGATCTTGCTCTAAAAAAGGATTATTCGGACTGGTGGTTGAGTTTGATAAGGAATTAGTTGTCATTGCGAGCGTAGCGAAGCAATCTCAAACGATTAAACCTAATAACTCTAGAAAAGTTAATTTCTAACCTAATGAGATTGCTTCGTCATTTCATTCCTCGCAATGACGTCGCAGAATAGGCTTACTCAAAGAGAACCTATCTGCATCTCTTCGTCCCTAAAGGAACTCATCGTGCATCGAGGCTGTACACCCTGGTATAAGTGCTGAATCTTCTTGTAATGTAAGCCTTAATGGCAATGTTTATCATTAACAAAGTGTCCTTAAGCATTGATTATGTTGATTTATTCTGATAAAATCAACTCGCCTTAAAACAAATACCGCGGGGTAGAGCAGTGGCAGCTCGTCAGGCTCATAACCTGAAGGTCGTCCGTTCGAATCGGACCCCCGCAACCAAAAGCCCCTATACGTTAATAGGGGCTTTTTTTGTTTAAATTTCACTTAGCAAATAGTACTAATATTTGCTAAAATCGAAACAGTCAGAAAACGTCAGAGTAGCTCAGTTGGTTAGAGCGCGGGACTCATAAGCCCGAGGTCGACAGTTCGATCCTGTCCTCTGATATGATATGAACGTTATTCCCCGATTATTATCGATAAATTACTTTCAGTGATAAACTTATAAAATGGAAGAAAATAAAAAACCCAAAGCAGAAAACTCAAAGAAAGATCTAGATGCATTCACAGACGACATCGCAAAAAAGATTGTTCAGTTAAATAATAAAAAGAAAGGACCAAGAGTTTTGTCTTTAAGAATTAATCCAATAATTCTAATTGTTTCTGTAATCTTAATAATCTTTTTAGTACTTCAGTTTACAAATACAGACGTATCTACAGGAAAGATTAATTTAAATACATTAGTTACAGGAGTTAAAAACAACGATTACTCTCAATTAGTTATTGAGAACGATGGAAAAGTTTTAGCTGTTGGAAAAACTTATGTAGAAGTTAAAGACGATAGAAGCAAAGTTGCTGTAAAAAATCCAGATGTAAAAGTTTCTAGTGTTACAGACGGAAGCTTTGAAGTAATGGATTTAAATACATTTGTTAAATCTTTAACATCTCAAGATTTAATCTCTCAATTAAGATCTCTACTAAATAGAGGAAGCGGAAGCGTTTCGGAAGTTGTTCTAGGAGACGACTACTTAGTAGGAATTAGAGGGTTTAATCAAAAAGATATTCTTGTTAGAGGAGTGAGCGAAGCAGACTTTATGCAAAAGCTAGAGTCTAACGGAATAGACTTATCAATTTTAAACATTACAGTTAGCAAAGTTAGATTTGCTGCAGTACAAGTTAAAGCTTCAAATTTAAACGAAAGATTAGATAATAATCAAATTAGTGATGTGTTCAGTTTGGACAATTCAGTAATTGCTAAAGTTTCTACAGATAAAGTTTCAAAAGCATATTTAGATTGGACACCAGTAATTTCATCATTCACTACATTACTACAACAAGAAGGAATCAAATTCTCAGACGATACATTTGAAATTGTTTCTTCAAATATTCCAGAAGGTGTAGGTCTAAGCGATATCTTAACTATCCTTACTTTAGTTGGATTTGTTGTTATTGCATTTATGCTTTACAAAGGAATGCAAGGTGGCGGTGGAATGGGTATTATGCAATTTGGACAGAGCAAAGCTAAGATGTTCTTCGGGTCAAAAACAGATACAACATTTAAAGATGTAGCTGGAATTGACGAGGCTAGGGAAGAATTAAACGAAGTTGTAGACTTCTTAAAAATGCCATCTAAATTTAGAAAGTTAGGAGCAAGAATTCCAAAGGGAATCTTAATGGTTGGTCCTCCTGGAACAGGTAAAACTTTACTTGCTAGAGCAATTGCTGGAGAAGCTGGAGTACCATTCTTCCATACTTCGGGATCTGAATTTGAAGAGATGTTAGTTGGAGCTGGAGCTTCTAGAGTAAGAGACTTATTTCAAAAGGCAAAAAAGGCTGCACCAGCTCTTATATTTATAGACGAAATCGACGCAGTAGCTCGAAAGAGAGGCACAAAGATTCAATCTGGTACAACTGAGCAAACATTAAACCAAATCCTTGTAGAGATGGATGGATTTGAAAAGAATGTTAACGTAATCGTCTTAGCTGCAACAAACAGACCAGATGTATTAGACCCAGCTATTTTAAGACCAGGAAGATTTGATAGACAAATTAGAATTGAATTACCAGATGTTCAAGGAAGAACAGAAATCTTAATGGTGCATAGTAAGAATAAACCATTAGACGAAACTGTTGACTTAAGAAAGATTGCTAAAAGAACAGTTGGATTTACAGGAGCAGATTTAGA
>JBDSRX010000022.1:0-6333 GCA_039929105.1 Candidatus Dojkabacteria bacterium | reverse complement strand
GATAGAAGTCTTAGTAGTAGTAGCATTAGTCGCAATACTAGCTTCAATAACATTTATAGCAATCAATCCAGCGAAAAATTTTGCCGATGCTAGAAATACACAGAGAAGTTCTGATGTTGCAGAAATTCTTAGTGCAGTAACACAGTATACTTCTACACAAGGAAATACAGTTGCAGGTTTAGGTACAATTGCTACATGTCCAGCCGTATCTAGTATAGGAACAGGAGGAACAGATCTATCAACAACATTAGTAGATAGTTATATTGTTGGAATTCCAACAGATCCATCTGTAGGAACAGCAGCAGTAACAGGTTACAATATTTGTAAAACAGCTACCGGAAGAGTTACAGTTGCAGCACCAAATGCTGAGAATGGTAAAACAATATCTGTAAAAAGATAGTTAATTTATATTGATAAATTTATTTATATTTTAATTTATAAGAATGTCTAAAACACAAACAAAAACAGCTTTCACTCTCATTGAAGTATTAGTTGTAGTAGCGTTAGTTGCGATCTTAGCTGCAATAACATTTATTGCAATTAATCCAGCTAAAAACTTTGCAGATGCAAGAAATACACAGAGAAGTTCTGATGTTGCAGAAATTTTAAGTGCAGCAACTCAGTATACATCAACTCAAGGAAATACCGTAGCAGGATTGGGAACAATTACAACTTGTCCAACAATGACAGTTTTAGGATCCGGAGCAGGAAACTTAGACTTAACTACAACTTTGGTTGATGGTTATATTGTAGGTATTCCAATAGATCCATCAGTAGGAACTGCTGCAAATACAGGTTATACAATTTGTAAAACAACTTCTGGTAGATTAACTGTAACTGCACCAAATGCAGAGAATGGTAAAACAATTTCTGTAAAAAGATAACACTAAGTATTATATTAAATTTAAAATGGAAAAAACTAATTTAAGGTCAGCGTTTACATTAATTGAAGTTTTGGTTGTAGTAGCGTTAGTTGCAATACTTGCATCGATAACATTTATAGCAATTAATCCGGCTAAGAACTTTTCTGATGCTAGAAATGCTCAAAGAAGTTCAGATGTATCTGAAATTCTAAGTGCTATTACTCAATATACTTCAGAATCTGGCCACGCAATTAGTGATTTCGCAAATGTAAGTACATGCGCAACAACAACTGCAATCGGTACAACTGCAGGTTTTGTAAATCTTTCTACATTATTAGTAGATTCATATATTGTAGGAATTCCTACAGATCCATCTGTAGGAACTGCTTTAAACACAGGCTACACTATTTGTAAAACTGCTACTGGTAGAATTACTGTTGCGGCACCAAGTGCTGAAAATGGGAAGTCAATTTCAGTAAAGAGGTAGTTTCTATTGATATTTAAAGAGGCAGAGTAACATCTGCCTTTTTTGTTTAATATAATGTAAAATCTTGTGAATACACATTATCATTAAAAAATGATTTCAATTTTATTAACAGCTTGGAAAGAAGAAAAAACTGTAGGGAAAGCAATTGAATGTTTAATTAAAAAAGAATATTCTGGGATACCTGATGATTTTGAGTTATTGCTTGTTGCTCCCGATCAAGAAACAGCTGATGCTGCTTTTCTAAAAGTAAAAGAACTTGGAATTGAAAATAAATATACATATGTAAAAGATAATAGTGAAGGTAAGCCAAGAGCCTTAAATATGCTCTTTGAGATGGCTAAAGGCGATACTTTAATACTTACCGATGGAGAGGTATTTCTAGAACAAAATGCTGTCGCTGAACTACTAAGAGTATTAAATTCAGATAAAACTTTAGGGGGAGTAAGCGGAAGACCAATTGCAGTAAATCAAAAGTCAGAAAGCATTTATGGATATTGGGCTCATATGCAAGCAGATGCTGTACATAGAATGAGGATAGATAAAAATAAAAAGGATATTAAATTCTTCCCTATAAGTGGATATATAATGGCAGTAAAAAATTTACACTTTAATTTTCCACCGGAATTATTCTTAGACGATGCGTACCTTTCTTACATTATTTACAATAGTGGATATCAAATAGGTTACGCTGAAGCTGCCAAAGTTCAAGTTAAGTATCCTACTTCTTGGGACGACTTTATTAAGCAAAAGTTTAGAAGCTTAATTGGTTTTGAACAACTATATAAATATGAGATTATCAGACCAGAAACAAAATCACGTTCTTTCTGGCAAGAAGTCGCCTATTTTTGGTTTCCAATTAAATATGCAAAAAATTTAAAAGAATTAATTTGGAGTCTAATGTATTACCCAGTAAGACTATATTTATGGGTTAGAAATAGAGCAGGAAGAGATTTAGTTAGAAATGCGAAGTCAATCCGAGATGTATATGTAAGAACGGAAACTACTAAATAATTACGAATTACGAGTGAAGAGTAATATTCGTAATTCGTAACTAATAATTTTTAATTTTATAAAATGCCTGTTTATCTTCTTTATGCATTTGGTTCTGCAGTTGCTGCTGGTTTCGTAGCAATTTTTGCTAAACTAGGTCTAAAAAATATAGATTCAAGTCTAGCAACAACAATAAGAGCTATTTTTATGGCTGTTCTTCTAACAATATTCATTCTAGTTTTTAATAGAACCTCATTATCTAACATTAAAGATATTGAAGTTAAGGATTGGGTCTTAATTGCATTATCTGGAGTTGCAGGGGCAGTATCTTGGTTGTTTTATTTCTTTGCATTAAAAGAGTCAGGTAATGATACTGTTAAAGTTGCAGCCATAGATAAACTCAGTGTGGTTTTTGTTTTGGTATTTTCAATTTTAGTCTTAAAGGACAAAGTGGATCTTCCTACAATTGTTGGTGTAACTCTAATAGTTATTGGAGGAATAGTATTAACTCTTAAATTTTGACAAACTTTGGTATAATAAAGTACTTTTAATTATTAATTCGCCTATATGCAAAAGGTATTCACAGTTATTCTAAATATGCTGATATTCTTTTTCTTAGTTGTAATACTTTCACCAAATATTGTAGTTGGAAGTGTATTTGGAATTGCAGCGAATTCTGTTGTAAATAGTATTCTAATTGGCTTAATTTATGGTGTATTAATAATGTTAGTTCCAAACTTTCTTAAATTTCTAAAACTTCCAGATAATGGTGGAGCAATGATATTAATGGGTATTATAGTTAGTTTCATCTTTTTCTTTGTAGGACTTTATATATTTGGTTTTGTTGGAGTAAATAACCAGCCAGTTAATTTAGGATTAGCATTAGTTAGTCCAATAATTCTACAAGATAGAACAGTTGCACTAGTATTCTTAAGTGTTGTATCTGCAGTAGTAAGCATTGGAATGGGAATGTTAAACAGAAATAAATAATAAGTATGAATGATTCAAAAGGTCCAAAGGTGGTTCAGTATGGTAATCCAGTCTTAGAAAGTAAATCTGAGATTGTTAAAGTTCCAACATCAAAAGAGATTAAAGATCTTGTAGAGGATATGTATGCAGCAATGAAACGATATGGAGATACTGCAGCCGGACTTTCTGCACCACAAATTGGAATTTCGAAAAAAGTTACAGTTTGTAGGAGGTTAGATTTAGAAGAAAGATCTAACAAAGATCCTAAGAAAGTTGTTTGGGAAGTAATGATAAACCCTGAATATATTTCTAAATCTAAAGAAATGAATACAGACTGGGAAGGTTGTTTAAGTATAAACAATGGAAACCTATTTGGTAGAGTAGAAAGACACGAACATGTGGAAGTTAAATATGTGGATTTAGATGGAGTTGAAAAAACAATGAGTGCAAGTGGATATTTTGCACATGTAGTACAGCATGAAATTGATCATTTAGAGGGTGTACTATTCTTAAGATATATTGAGAATCCAGAAGAATTACTTACTTCGGAAGAACTTTCCAAAAGATAATTACGACTCAACTTCATTTTCTAACTTTAAAGTTTGCAAAGGGTTCGGTTCTCTGTCTTCATTGTCTGAAAATATCCCTACTGAGTGTTTTCTATCAACATCATCGTCAACAGATAGTAGATCTTTTATAAATGATGGAAGTAAATCGTGTCCATAAATATTAAAATCAAAAGACTCGTCAAATAAGATTCTTTTTCGTAAAACATTATCATTACTTGTAATTTGTAATACAGATATAAAGTTGTAGCATTTGCTTCCTGCTTGTACATCACCTATTAATAAGAAGCCAACACTATTACAGTCTATGTTTTTAAAATTAAAGGGTGAGATTGTTAAATTATTTACAAAGTGCGATATTCTTGAATTAGGTAATCTAGGAATCATCCTGTCAAAGTTAGTAATTGAATGCTCTTTGTCAATTTCATATTCTAAAAAATACTCTTTAGTCAGCAAACTTTTTAATAAATTAGTCCATATATCATTCATCTTGTCTAATGTTATTGCATTTATTGGTGGGAGCGGGTCTCTTAAAGCAATTGGGTTTAATTGAATAGAACGAAATTTATCAAGAACTTGAGTAAAGCGTAAAATAGTATATTTTTTTTGTAAGGGTGCTTCTTCCATTAATTTATTTATATCTCAATTATATCACCAAACTTTGGAGACTGTTGTGATAGTTTATATTGGGCCTGTCTATTTTATAAATAAATTCAAGATAATTCCAATAGCGATTAAGAAGAAAATTCTTTTCTTTTCTTTTCTAAAATACAACACAAAATACAGCTGGATAATTTTCATCTTTTCCCATAAACTGAATAAGAAATAAAAATAATAATGCTGAATCATTTAATACCTACAAAAGATAATAATAATCGAGCTAAACTTTTATCTAATAAAGTTCTTGCTGTAATTGCAATTGGATTACTTTCCTTTAATTTACTCACACCTGTAAATTTAAATGCACAGGCAGATTCAGAAAAGATAACAAGAGAAAGCTTATTAGTTAAACATAACGAATTTAGAAAAGAACATAATCTAGGTGAACTGAGAATAAATACACTTCTAAACCTTTCAGCACAAAATAAAGCAAATGAAATGTTAAGAAATGATTGTTGGTCGCATTATTGTCCGGATAATAGATCGCCATGGGAATTCTTTAATGATGCTGGGTACGATTATTCTTTTGCAGGAGAGAATTTAGCTGAAGGATATTATACAATCGAGAAAGTTATAACCGCTTGGATTAATTCTGAAACACATCGAGATAACATGCTTAGAGATAAATATACAGAAGTAGGTTTTGGTATAGCCCAAGGGCAATATCAAAATAACGAATCTAATGTTATTGTTGTGGCACATTTTGGAACTCTAAAGTCTAATGCCGAATTTGATGAAAATGCTAAAGAAGTTAAAATAACAAACCCAATAAACGGCCAGACTATAAAAACATCTTATGTAGATATAACTGGAAAAGCATTTGGTTTCGATAAAGTAAATGTATTTAATAACGATCAATTCCAATCGACACAGAACGTAGATGAGGGAATATTTACTTATAAAATAAATTCTTTTAAGGAAGGAGCTAATACATTAAAAGTTGAAGGTATTAACACTTCAAGTGAGATAGGTGTCTTGGCAGATTTATCTAAATTTACTTATACTGGAGATTCAATTGAAGGAAATGAAATACAAAATAGTTCTTTTGTTTCTATTACTCCATCATCAAAAAATATTGTTAATCTTGTATTTGCATTATTCTTAGCAATTTTATTTTTAGTAGATTTTATATTATTATCTAGAACTGATTTCGCAAAAAAGCTAAAATCATACTCACATTACCATTTAGCTATATTTTCTATAATTATCTTAGTTATAGTTGTTGGAGGTGTAGCAGGA
Source organism: Candidatus Dojkabacteria bacterium (assembly GCA_039929105.1). Taxonomy (GTDB): domain Bacteria; phylum Patescibacteriota; class Dojkabacteria; order J137; family J137; genus JBDSRX01. The sequence goes on along the minus strand of JBDSRX010000022.1, from coordinate 559 downwards.
AATGTAGGTTCAGCTCTTATTTCATAACCTATGGTTATTTCGTAATTAGTATTTATTAAAAAGTTATATGAAGAAATATTTAATCAGCATTAGTGGACTAACAGATTTAGAATTTTCATTACCTGTCTTAAAAGGTAGAAAAAGTGAAATTTTAAGTAAGATATTACTTAGTTTAGGAGTACTAAGTTTCTTTTTAATGATGTTTATACTTCCATTTTCAAATCTGTTCACTGGAAAATCATCGGAACAATCAACTTTTGAAGTTTTGGTGGCTTTTATTACTTTATGTTTAGGATTTTTTGGAAGTTTCTTTTTACTACAAGGTAAAAAAGTTATTGTAGATCCTAGATATTTCTTATCTGTATTGTTTTTTGCATTATTAACCACGGCTGCCTCAGTTTTAAAATCTCCAGCACATATTTCCAATACTTTTGGAATTAATACTGTTAGATCTTTATCTGGGATAACAATAATGGCACTTGTAGGGTTTTTCTATTTCTTTAACTTTATTGCTAAAGATTTTAAAATGCTATCAAGAATTTACAAAGTACTTCATGCA
>JBDSRX010000021.1:0-7708 GCA_039929105.1 Candidatus Dojkabacteria bacterium | reverse complement strand
TTGATATTTTTTTAGTAAATTCAATTTAAAATCTTCAATAGAACTTTCTAAGTTAGGCTTGTATTCAACATACAGAGTAGTAATTTTGCTTTTAACATCGTGCGTTTGTAAGTTTTCTACTGTTTTTTGTAAAAATACATTAATTTCTTTAAAAAATTGAATTCTAGCTTTATAAAGATATTCTGCCAAAGTTGCTAGTTTATTTGTCCAGAAAGTTAATTCTTCTCTTGTTGCTCGTCCATCTCGTATTGTTTTTATGATTACGTTTCTATTTTTTAAGACTTTATTGTACGAATCTATTGTGGATCTATATACTGAATCGATCATAGACAAATAGTCATCTAAATCGTCTCTTCTAAGACCAGGTTCATTTGCAACGAGATCTACAGAATTTGGAGCAAAAAGTAAGATTGGAAATCTATCTAAAACTTTTGAAATTGGAATCTTTTTTGAATTTAAAGTTAATTTTCTAGAAATTCTTTGGTTTTCGTTAGAAACAACTGTTTCGTAAATATCGTTATCTTGAGTTTCTAGTTCTATTTTTAAGAATTGTTCTTTTGGGCCAATAAGTTGAGTAATACTTTCCATTGGTTTAAAAGATTTACCTAATACTAGAAAGTAAATCGATTCAATGAAGTTGGTTTTTCCGCTTCCATTTGGTGCTATTATTACGTTAGAATAGTCAGAAATCTCTACGTTATCGAGGTTAAGGTTTCTAAAGTTTTTAAGAGAAATTTTACGAATCATTAGTTTTTGAGGTTATTTAAACAGTCGAAGTATATCATTTATGAAAATAGCAATCGATATCTCCATTATAACTCCAGGTAAAGCTGGAATTGGATATTACGCACATAGTTTAGTTGAATCTTTAGCAAAGATTGATAGTACGAACGAATATAGTTTAATTACTAATGACAAGAAAAATTCAAACTTTTCAAAATTACCAAAGAATTTCCAAATAATAGAAATAAGTGATGATAAAGGTGGTCTAAAATGGATCTGGAAGGCCTCTAGAATGCTTAAGAAAGAAGGTTTCGATATTCTTATCTCCCCTTCGAATTTTGGGTTCTCAATCTTCTTTCCGCGAACAATTCAAATAGTACACGATTTAGCACCATTGAAATTCCCTCAATTCTTTACTAGGAAAGGAGTTTTTATGTATCGACTTCTTTTGAACTTTGCTCTAAGAAGAGCGTATAAAATTGGAGTTCCATCAAATGCTATTAGGGATGAATTAATTGATTATTCTACTTCTGCTCAAAATAAAACGTTTATAACTGGAGAAGGTTTACACGATTGGACTTTTGAAGCTAAAAGTAAAGATGAGGAAGTTAGAGTAAAAAAACAATACAAGCTCCCATCTAAGTTTTTACTAAGTGTTAGCACATTAGAACCTCGAAAGAACCATCTACGAATGATAAGGGCGTTTACTGAACTCAGTAGGGACGAACCAGATTTGTGTTATGTTGTTGTTGGAAAGAAAGGTTGGTTTTACGAAGAAATCTTTGAAACTGTTGAGAGACTTGGGTTGGAAGATAAAGTATTCTTTACTGGTTATGTTCCAGAAGAAGATTTACCTTATATCTTTGATCTAGCAAAAGCTTTTTTATACTGCAGTTTCTATGAAGGTTTTGGAATTCCACCAATTGAAGCTTTCTCTAGAGGAGTACCTGTTTTAGCTAGCGATATAAAAGTATTAAGAGAAGTTATGGGTGAAAATGCAATTTATTCAGACCCACAAGATTACTGGGATATTTACCAAAAGATGAAGGAGCTTTTAACTTTAAAGAAGAAAAAGACAAATCCAGATTTATTGAGTAAATTTTCTTGGGATGAGTGTGCTAAGAATATAATTAAGGAATTCTAAGCTAGCAGAATATATTGACAAAGTACCGAACTATGTTATATTTGAAAACTAGTATTTACTTATAATTACTAAGTATTATGGCAAAGTCAAAATTAAACACAGATTTAGATAAAAGTGCAAAAAAGATAAAGAAAGTTAAACCAACTGAAGAGGAGGAGATTGTTGCAGACCCAGTATTAACAGAGGAACCAATATTAGGTGAAATTGGTGATGATGGATACCCAACAGAAGTTTCTCCCGAAGAGGATGATGACACTACATATACAATGGGAGAGATCCAAGTTGCAGAAGGAAACGATTCTGAAGAAGTTGACCTTAAAAAAGTACCTGTTACAGAAGCTACAGAAGAAGATGAAGATGCAGAATGGGTTGACGAAGAAGTTAGTATGAAAGATGAAGATCCATATTTAGACGGTGAAAGTTTTGATATTGATAATCCATATAGCGACGATGATGATAATTATTAAATAGTATTATGTCAGACAAATTTACATACAAGAAGAAAGATCAGAAAAAAAATAACTTTACATACGAAGTTGTTGTTTCAGCAGATCATCAAAAAGAAGTTCAAGACAAAGTTTACAAAGAGTTATCTAAGGACGTAAAAGTAGCAGGTTTTAGACCTGGGAAAGCTCCTAAAGATATGATCGAAGGAAAGATTGCAATGGAAGTCTTAAACGAGACTGTAAATAGAATTTTACCCGATGTTTCTTACGAGATTTTAAACACAGAAAAATTTAATCCACTTTCTAGACTTGAATACAATTTCAAAGAATTTAATAAAGATGGAGGATTAACATTTGAATTTTCCTTCGCAAATTCACCAGAAATTAAAGTTTCAGATCTTAAAAAGATTAAAGTTACAAAGAAAGTTGAACCAGTAACTGATGCTGAAGTTGATTTGGTAATTAGAAATATTATTCAATCAACACTTCCAAAAGAGAAGTGGTCAAAAGAAGAAAAGAAAGATGATGAAAAAAAGACTGATGAAAAAGAACTCGCAACTAGTAACAAGCAACCAGAAACAAAATTTGAAATTACAGATGAAATGGTTGCAGACTTGGGATATGAAGATGAGAAAACGCTTGTAGGATTAAAAAAGAAAGTTTTAGATAGCTTACAAGAAGTAAAAGATAATCAAGCTGAGGAAGAATTTACTGGAAAAGTTTTAGAAGAAGCAATGAAAGTTGTAGACTTTGAAGTTCCACACAGTTTAATTCACGATGAGATTCATAACAGAGAGCATGCTTTTTTAGAGAGACTAAAAAATATAAATTTGGACCTAGAAGCTTATTTAAAGACACAAAATAAGACAATGGAGCAAATACACGATGAATGGCATAAAGACATCGAGAAGGGTGCATTTGGCGATATTTTGGCCATTAATTTAGCTGTTCAAGAGAAGCTAATTCCTACTGAAGAAGAAATGGAAGAAGAGATTAACAAAGTAGAAGATAAAGTTCTACAAGTTCAATACAGAGGCAATCCTCAAATGAGAGATCAATTGAGAACTTTCTTAACAAGAAATAAAGGAATTAAGAAATTACTAGAAGTTGTAAGAGGTTAATAAGAAAAAAAGTTAAAAGATCCCAGTAAAATGGGATCTTTTTGTTGGTATACTAATAAAATGAAAGATCGAATAGGATACTACTGTTGGGCTGGACCAGACACAATTAAAATGACTAAATTAAAGTTCTTCAATCCCGGAATTGACGAGCAGAGTTTAATGTCCAGTTACGATTTAGAATACTTAATGACATTAAAAGAGAAGTTTGGAATTACAGATTTCTGGGCAACTTATTCTTGGGGATTTTCTGAAGAAAGTGAAAAAGAACAGTACGAATTCTTATTATCTAAACTTAAAAACTTTAAGAAAGCTGGTATAAAGATACATGCATACGTTCAAGGGACAAATGTTGTAACAGCTGATTTTAAAGATAAAGATTGGTTTTGTAAAGATGAGTATGGAAGAGATATTACTTATTATCGTGGTAGAAAAGTAGTTTGTGTAAATAATCCTGGATTCGTAAATTTCATTCTCACTAAGATTGAATCTATGCATGGCTTAAAGTTTGATGGAATTTTTGTTGATAATATACAAATGGGACAAATCCCAATTCCAGATTTTGATGGTAAAGGCATTTTTACTTTTGCAGGATGTAAATGTAAATACTGTGACAAAAAATATTTCAACTTATACCAAAAGCATATTCCTAGAAAAATGCAGGGTGTGAATGGAGTTAGATACTTTAACTTTAGGGTAAATTGCACTAGCGAATTCATTGAGAAACTATCTAGTGCTGTACACAGAGGTGGTTTTGAGTTCGGAACTAATAGTTTTGATCCTAAGTTTGATACCAAAGCATTGTTTGGCACAGATATAAAAAGATTAGAGAAACTTCAAGATTACCTATTGTTTGAAAATCATTCTTTACCAGGAAAGAAAACAAATAATGAATACATTCATGAGCTTATTAAGAAAAATAATATTACAAAACCAGTTTTTGTAGTTAGTTATAAAAAAGGAATTGGATATGATTCAGAATTTACTCAAAGTGATTTTAATAACATTTATAGTGAAGACAAACAATTGGATTTCTTTGCTGCTATTAAAGGTTCTGAGTATTTCACGAATGGGAAATGGCATAATTTGAGACTAAATGAATTTAATAAGCCACAAATTGATGAATCTGAACAGTTTAGAGTTAGTGATGTCCATAATTATCCAGAAATGTTGATTCTAAGAGTCCCTTTCTTAAAAAATTTATTAAGAAAATACTATAATCCCATTTATCGATTAAGGATGGAAAGTAGGTTATTCAGAAAGGTAATGTATATATTCACTCAGATGGCTTTACGCTAAACTTCAATTTCTAAAATACCATTATAGTATATTTCTCCGTGAAACCCTTGTATTTATGTAGTCACATCGATTAAAATATGAATACATTTCAACAACGAAATTTTAAATAATTATTAACTTAGCTAACATATGGCAAGAACAGTAAAAGATGATGCTCCCAAAGCACCAACAGAACAAAGCGCAAAAGCAGAAGCACTAAAGATGGCAATGGCTCAGATTACTAAGGCATACGGAGAGGGATCTATTATGACTTTAGCAGAAGACAAGATTAAAAAAATTGACTCAATTCCAACTGGAGCTTTGTCACTTGATATTGCTTTAGGAACTGGCGGAGTTCCAAGAGGAAGAATTATAGAAATCTATGGTCCAGAATCTTCTGGAAAAACTACTTTAGCGTTAAGCATTCTTGCAGAAGCTCAAAAGGCTGGTGGAACAGCTGCCTTTATTGATGCTGAACATGCTTTCGATTCTGAATATGCAAAAAAGCTTGGAATTAATACAGATGTACTTTTAGTTTCTCAACCAGATTATGGAGAACAAGCCTTAGAAATTCTTGAAACTCTTTTAAGATCTGGAGCAGTGGATATTATTGTTGTGGACTCTGTTGCTGCATTAACACCAAAAGCAGAAATTGATGGTGAAATGGGAGATTCCCATATGGGACTTCAAGCAAGACTTATGAGTCAGGCTTTAAGAAAGATTACAGGTATCGCAAGCAAAACAAACACTACTATTATCTTTATTAACCAATTAAGAATGAAAATTGGAGTTATGTTTGGAAATCCTGAAACAACAACTGGAGGAAATGCTCTAAAGTTCTATGCATCTGTAAGAATGGATATTAGATCTAAAGAGAAAATTACAAAGAACGAAACTATTATTGGACATGTTGCAAGAGTAAAAGTTGTTAAAAACAAAGTTGCACCTCCATTTAGAGAAGCAGAATTTGAAATTATTCACGGAGTTGGAATTGATAAAGTTTCTAGTTTATTAGACGCTGCACTTAAATTCAATGTTATTGAAAAAGCAGGTGCATGGTTTAAAAGAAACGGTGAGAACTTAGGACAAGGAAGAGAAGGTGTGAAAGAACTTTTAAATAAAGATCAAAAGTTATTAAAGGAAGTTTGGGCAGAAGTTAAAAAAGCCTCTGGAATGTAAAAGAATATTAATCTAGATTATTCGTTGTCACCCCGATCATATCAAGGGGTGACATTTAATTCTCCCTTTGAAGGGAGTCCCCGACGAAGTCGGGGGAGGGATGTCTTATGCTAAAGTATAGAAACGACTTAAAACTAAATTCCAAGAAACTAAGAAATAAGTCAACATTAAGTGAGATTCTCCTGTGGAATAAATTAAAAGGACGGCAGATAAATAATTATCAATTTTTAAAACAAAAACCTATTGGTGCATTTATTGTAGACTTTTTCTGTCCTGCGAAAGAATTAATCATAGAGATTGATGGGATAAGCCACATGAATAAATATGATTACGATCAGAAGCGGATAAATTACTTCAAATCAATAGGACTTAAAGTAATAGTGTTCACTGATTTAGAAGTAAAGAGAAGTATTCAATATGTAGTTCAAACAATCGCAAATGCAACAGAAGAGTAAATCCCCTGATGCTTCGCACCACCCCCTTTAAAAGGGGAATTTAATAAGTTATGCAATATGGTGAGCACACCATGATAACGGTATAGGTGATATAATTTCACATTAATTATTTTTAAATATAAATGAATACATTAGACTTTTTAGACGAACCTAAAACACCAGGAACTGGATATAGTGCTATGGTGACAACTGCTTTCTATAACTATATGGAACAACTTAGAAAAATCTCCGAATTAAGAAAAGCTAACCCTAAGATGACAGATGAAGATATTGCTAAGTTAATTCGAGAGCTTTCGGAACAAGCAGAGTAATAAATAATCGTAGTAACAATGTATTCAATTGCTCGTTGGTTTTTGGCTAACGAGCAATTTTTATTCTCACTCATTTTTATAAAATTCCCTTCTTATACAAAACGTATAGACTATACAGAGCAAATTTATTATACTATCTATTACGTCAATTAATTATTTAGCTATTAATCGATTCTCAAAATGAGTTTAACTATAAAAACACTAGAACATATATTTATTTCTAAAGTTAGAATTAAGTCTCTTGCATACTTTCTAATGAATCCAGATAAGCCGATCCATTTAAGAGGTGCTGTTAGAGAATTAAAAGAAGAAATAAATGCAGTTAGAAGAGAGTTAACAAGATTAGAAGAAACAAAACTTATTAGGTCTGAAGCAAAAGGAAATAGAAAATACTTCGAATTAAATGGATCTCATCCATTTATTAGTGAATTAATTTCAATTTTCCATAAGTCGTACGGTTTAGGAGGAGAGATTATCAATAACGAAAAGAAATTAGGTGAGATTGAATACGCATTCTTAACTCCATCATTCACAAAAGGAATATTTATGGGAGTTCAGATTATTGATATGGTAATTGTAGGAAATGTAGATTTGAAAGTATTGGATGAAATTGTAACTAAAGCTCAATACGAATTTAATAAAGAAATTCACTACATGGTACTTAAGCCATCTGAGTTTGCATTGAGAAAGAGAAGAAGAGATCAACTTCTATTAGATTTAATGATGCAGGATCTTGTTTTACTTCTAGGGAATCCGGATGAATTCGTGAAGATGTAATTATTGCCAAACTATGGCATCAACCGTATAATCGTTGCGAAATAACTTTTATACGACTTAAATGTTAAAGAGATTAAAAAATACTTCTTCTTTTGGAGATGTTTACAGAACTCTATCTAATATAGATATAAAGAAATTAGATAGCGATGCACTTTTAGGTATTCAAGCACAAATTGAGCAAATAATCCCAGAACTTGAAATAACGCAGGCGCTTGTAATTAGTGAATTGATTTTTAAAATTCAAGTACAGATAATAGCGAATTCAAATTCCATGTAT
>JBDSRX010000020.1:0-4667 GCA_039929105.1 Candidatus Dojkabacteria bacterium | reverse complement strand
GCAGTATGTCTTGGTTTTGTATGAAGATAGTAAGTTGTCTTTAATCCTCTTCTCCAAGCCTCAGTATAGATTTCTACTAAATCATCAATTTCTCTTGTTTCTAAATACATATTTCTACTTAGAGATTGATCAATCCATTTTTGCATTCTAGATGCAACCTCGATAACTCCATAAGGTGAAACTTGGAATGATGTTTTATAAACAGCTCTTAATTCTTCTGGTATTTCTGTAATTTGAGAAACGTCTCCATAGTTTTCAATAATTCTATTTTTTAATGTATCCCAAAGATTTAATTTTTGTAAGTCTTTAACTAAGTTCTTATTAATATCTAAATATTTTCCTCTACTTGTTGCTCTACTAAAGATTTGTGAGAATCTAACATCAATTCCTGGAGCTGTTCCAAGAACAAGTCCAGTTGATGCATTAGGTGCAATTGCCATAACAGTTGCATTTCTAACTCCACCTTTAATCTTATCTTTTAGACTTAACCAATCTAGTTTCTGGCTTCTATCTTGTTTTAATGCTCCAGTTACTTCCGCAGCTTTTACTTCAGGAGTATTAGACATAAATTGAGTCATTTCTTTAAATGCAGCATATAATTCTTTTAGTTCTGGATCTGAAACTTTATCCATTTTGGATTCTAACTTCTCTGTCAATTTTGACATTCCTGTGTGAGTTTCGACAGTATTTGTTTCTGGATCGAATCTTCTGCTCTCGTCTAATAATGCAATAGTATCGTAAGGAACCATTCCTTTAGACCACATAGATCCTTCAAAGTGTGCGTAATTTCCTTTTTCTTTTGCTAAGTTTGCAGTTGTATCTATAGAGTAATATGAAATAAATTCTGTGAGCTCATCTGTTAATGCGTAAGCTTCTTCAGAATCGTAGGCATACCCAAATAATTCAAATACCTCAGCTAAACCAGACATTCCTAAACCAACTGCTCTATTCTCCTCGTCTGATTTTTTTGCTTCTGCAACAGATAACTCATTTACATCAACAAGATTATCTAAATGTCTCATAGAAACTCTTACAGATTCTTTTAATAAGTCCCAATTCATTTTAGATTGAGATTTTTCGGCACCAATTTCTACATGCTTTGCTAAGTTAATATAAGCTAAGTTACAAACAGCAATATTGTCTCTATCTTGAGGTAAACAAATCTCAGTACATAGGTTTGAACTGTGGATCGTTCCTGTATTGTTATTTAAAGCTCTAACATTAATAGTATCTTTCCAAGTTAACCATGGATGAGATGTGCTTAATAAAGAATTTAAAATAATTTTCATTTGTTCTTTTGCAGGCATTTTTTTGAATAAAGTTATTTTTCCTTCATCTGCCATTTTGCAATACTCAGTATATTTTTTTGCAAATTCTTTTCCATATAATTCTGGAAGATCTGAAACTTCTGCTGGATCAAATAAATACCAAGCCTCATCTGCTTCTACTCTTCTCATAAATTCATCGGAAATGTAAACAGCAGTATCTGCAGTTCTTACTCTTCTATAATCGTCGCCAGCGTTTTGTTTTAGATCAATAAATTCTGCAAAATCATAATGCCAGTTTTCCATATAAACGCACATTGCACCGTGTTTCTTTCCAGCTCTAGACATCGATTTTAGAGTTGTATCCATAACTTTAATAAATGGAATTGGTCCTGTTGAGAAAGTATTATTACTCTTAACTAAAGAACCTGATGCTCTTAATTTAGTTACAGAAATTCCAATACCTCCGGTTGCTTTAGATATTAAAGCAATATTTTTTACATTATCAAAGATTGCTCTAGTGTCATCATCGGTATCTATTAAATAACAATTACTTAGAGTTGGATATGTAGTACCAGCACCAATATTTGTAGAACCACCAGGGATATATAGAAGTTGAGATAATTTTTTATAGAATGCTCTTGCCCAACTAACTCTATTCTTCTCTTTTATAGCCATCCACATTGCGATTCTCATCCACATAAATTGAGGTGTCTCAATTGATTTTTGATTCCAGTCGTACTTCATATATCTCTTTAAAGCAGTGTCTAATCCAATAAAATCAAAACTATCATCTAAATTAGGGTCTAATACTTTTGAAAGTTCTTCTACTTCTGCTCTGGAATATACCTCACCCATTTTTGAATGAAGTAATCTTTTCTCAATACCATATTCAAGATAATTTACAAAAGAAGATGCATATAAATCGCCAAAGTTTTCTGCAGAAGGGTAATTCTTTAATGCATTTCTGTATATGGAAGTTAATAAAAGTCTTGCAGCAACTTTATCAAATATAATATCGTTTTGAATATTTTGTGTGCAAACTAAAATTGTAGCTTCTACAAGTTGTTCTGAGGTCATTCCATTAAAAACTGTAAGTTCAACTTCTGGAATAATTGTATTTGCTAATTCTTTAGCTTTAGGAAGATCTTCTACTAATTCATTTATAAACTTTGAAAACACATCTTTGCTAAAAGGGGTCAAAGAATCTAACGCTTGCACGACTGAAACTTTCATCTTGGCTTGTAATAATAAATATTAATTTTTAAGACTTTCTAATCTAAGTAGTTCTGAATGAACATCTTCTAGTTTATTAAAATCTTTATATACAGCGGCAAATAATAATGCTGCTAATTTATCTATCTTTGTTAATCTTTGTAGTACCATGCTTCCAATTTCTTTCGTTTCTATAGCTTGTTTATCTCTGCTCATTAAATTAGTTTCAATATCAAAAATCATTTCATCAATAATATCCTCTGATATGTTTCTTTTACTTACTGCTTTTAATATCCCTCTTTTTAATTTTTCTCTGTCAAACTCTTCAACCTTGCTACTTCTTTTTAATACATTTAGAGTAATTCTTTCAATTCTTTCGTAGGTAGTAAATCTTTTTTGACAGGATTCGCATTCTCTTCTTCTTCGGATAGATGTTTCGTTACAATCTCTCTTGTCTACCACTCTTAATTTTTCGCTCTTACAGTAAGGACAATTCATAAAAATACTAAATCTTGTTGTTAGTGTATAGGCTATACCCAATATGTTGTGTAGTCAATCCGGAAATTTGTTCCACAAGGGTTTATAGTGTCCACTAAGTTTCCACGTTTCTGTTTATTTATATAGGATTGTTTTTAACGTGTGAAGAAAACACAATATGTTGTGGTTCATCTAAAAGTACAGAATGTGAGTCCAGGATTAAAGGTTAAAATAATATTAATTCCCCAATAAACTAAAAAGATCCAACAGATGGACTTTCTGAGCTTGTAGATATATCTAATTTAGTTTATAGTGAGTTAGTAAACACTTTTATTTTTTATCTATTTTTCTATGTTAGAAGATATAGTAAAGTCTGTAACTCAGGCTGTTGTCGCTGCTATTCAAGGAGTCGGTGATGTTTTAACTGCTCTAAGAAATGTAGTAAAAGAACAAGTAACTGGGATATTAGCCGATGTTAGTGACATAGCAACTGGTGGATTAAATGCTATTGTGTCTGTAGTAAGTGGAGCAATTAAAGGAGCTAGTCAAGTTGGTACTTCTGTAACAGAATCTGCTCACGCTGTAATTTCTGGAGTTATTGAAGCTGTTTCAGGAACTGCTATTGATGCAGTAGAAGCTATTACAATGTCTGCAAAAACAGTTATCTCTTCTGTAAATGAAACTGGAGGAAACGTTGAAGAAGCTGCTGTGGGTATTGTAGCTGGAGCTGTAGAAGGAGCAGAAAAAGTAGGAATGAGTGTTGAGAAAGCTGTAACTTCCGCTGTAAAGGGAATTATGGAAGGTGCAAATGAAATTGGAGGTGAAGTTGGAAACACTGTTCGAACTGCATTGCTTTCTGCAGCGTCTTTACCAAAAGATCTAGTTGAATCTGCTTTAAAATAAAACTTAAATAAAGGTTTAACAGCTCAATTAAATTTGGGCTGTTTTTTTATTTCTGCTAGAATAATAAATATGAAGCAAAAACATCGAACTAATCTACTTATATTCACTTCTTTTTTTCTTGCATTAGTAATAATGTTCTTTGGTGGTTTTAGAGAAAGAGAAACCCCAGAAATAATAAACCTTGTGGTTTCAATATCTGTAACGATGGCAGGTTTTGGACTTATTGCTTTTCAGATTGCAAAAGTTTCTAACGAATTAAAAAATGACTTTATAGAATCCAGTATTCTAATGATTTTAAGTACAATGTCGGGATTTATTTATATTGTTTTCCCTCCGGAAAATGACGGGTTAATTCAATTTAGAGAATTAAGTATATTCATTTTCCTTTGGGCATTTAACTTGTTTTTAGTTACACTCGTAGATAAAAGATTTAATGTTCTTAAATAGCTTTCATTCTATTTCCTTTAGGATTATGTTCTAATTCTGCTAGTCCAAGTGCTTCCAATAATGGTGGCATATAAACTCCAAATCTTCCTCTTAAGCCTTTTTTTAATCCATACCATCCACCAACAGGATTTTTATCAGATCTACCCCAAGCTTCAACTGTTCTTTCTTTTGCTTCTTTTTGTTCATCTGCACCACCTAAATCCATCCAATCTCCATGTTTCTTAAGCATTGCATGTAAATCATCTACTGCTCTCCATTGGTAAATAAGTTTTGTTTTACCTACCATACAAATTAACTCATCTTCATTTTCTGGATTTCTAAACATTGTGAATTCTGAAGTGCCTGGAGCTGTTTTGAGTT
>JBDSRX010000019.1:0-30660 GCA_039929105.1 Candidatus Dojkabacteria bacterium | reverse complement strand
ACTGTTGCTAAATTATTTTGAATTTCTAAATCAAATGGAACTACAGAATCATCTACAAGATAATAGTATGCAGAATTATCTGCAGTACTGGAATCACTTACTTCTATAAGCATTTTGGATTCTTTTTCTTTAAGATTCCATTTTTTTTGAATTATAATTGAAAGTACAGGTACTTCTTCTTCCATTATAGTTGCTGTCTGGTTTACATTTGCATATTTTATATCTCTATTGTTTGGTTTAGGTAAATCAGATTTATTTCCGTAGTATAAATACAATTCTGATTTCTTATTTTGGTAAGTAAAACTTACATATGTTTCTATTTGGTCAGGATCTGTAACATCAATTGAAATTTCATCAAAACTTCCATCTTCATAAGTGATTATTTTTAAATCTGATGCATCTGATGCAGATTTATTATCTATAACTAATTGAGAATGGTTTAGTTTAATAACTTGATCAACTCCTTCGGATGCAACAACTTTTCTTCTAAAAGCATAGTTATTATCCCACCAAGGAGAACCGTTTTGAGATATAGTCGTTGAAGGAATATCGAAAGCAGTATCAGCTTTGCTTTTTACAATAAAGGCAAATATCCCTGCTATAATTACAATTGGGATAAGCAATTTGAAAAATTTATTTGTTCTGAAGGGTTTCATTTCGGTAATAAATAGTTTAAGTGCAAGTTACAGTCTAGCAGTTATAAAAGCGAATCTCAAATGACGAAATTCAAAGCAACAAGATAGCTTATGCAACATTTTGTAGCTTCTTAATTCGAGCTTCGTGCTTTTTAAAATAAATTATGAACAAGAATGAAATCAAAACTAAACATGGGAATATAAATTTACCTGCTTTTATGCCAGATGCAACTTATGGCTCTATTAAATCTATTAGTTTTAAAGATGCTACAGATTCTGGAGTTAAAGAGATTGTAACAACCACAATGCACATCGAACAAAATATTGGCAGTGAGTTTATAAAAGATTTTGGAGGGATTCATAAATTTTTTGGTTGGAATAGACCAATACTTACGGACAGTGGAGGCTGGCAAGTATTTTCTCTTATTCAAAGAACTAAAGGTAATAGTAAGAATTTTATTACAGAAGCTGGTTGTAGTTTTATTGATTCAAATAATGGACAACAGTTTTTGCTTACTCCAGAATCTTCAATGCAAATTCAATTTAATCTGGGGTCTGACCTGATGACAGTATTAGACGATCCAATTCTAGGTGATGCAAGCTTTGCAGAAAGAAAAGAATGTGTACGAATTAATACTGTATGGGCAAAAAGAGCAAAACAGAAATATATTGACCTCACCCCAACCCTCTCCTTAAAAGGAGAGGGAGATCATCCACTTTTAGGTAGTGTTATACAAGGTGGTAATGATTACGAATTAAGAAAGCAAAGTGCTAATGAACTATTGGAGCTTGATTTTGATATATATAATTTTGGTGGATTACCTTTACATACTCCTGTATCTTGGAAATCCGAATCTGAAGAAGGTTTCTTTCATGATATTTTAAAATATGTTTCTGACTTAATTCCGGACAATAAATATAAATATGCAATGGGAGTTGGTCAACCTACGGACATCGCATACTGTGTTGACGTTGGATGGGATTTGTTCGATACAGTTTTACCAACTAGAAATGCTAGACATGGTTATTTATACGTAAGTGAAGGGCAAGGAGAAGATACAAAACGATATAAGAAACTATCCCACGATGTAATTAGAATAAAGAAAGAATTATATGAGAAAGATGATAGACCAATTGACGAGACTTGTTCTTGTGAAGCATGCAGTACTGTTTCGAGAGCTTATCTAAGACATCTAATAAGGATTAATGAACCAGCTGGATTTAGATTGGCTACAATTCACAATTTAACCTTCTATTCTAAGTGGATGGAAGACATTAAGCAGCAATAGTATTTGGATGTTTGAAGAGATATTCTCTAGTAAATGCTTCATCCTCCTCATCTTTAAGTTTTTCTCTAAAGTTATCAAATGGTTGGAGTACTGGGACTTCATACAATGATGCACTTATTGATAATTTAACTTCAAGTTTATCATCAATATCATCCATTGAATATTCTGTAGCAGGTAGAAAGTTTAATATGCATTCATATAAAGCCTTACTTAATTCAATTGCGATTGGACTTTGTTTAAGTGCTCTTGCATATAATGGTACTAAAATATCATCAATAAGCTTACATTTCATTACTTTTAATCTTGCTTGTTCAGGTTCTGAATATGTAGTTACAGAATCAATAAATTTAATAATATTTTTAAAATTTTCAAAATTAACATCAAATCTTTTTTCAACAACAACATTCAGAAACATAAATGTTAATATCATTTCGTTTTGATTATTTATTAATCCATAAATAAACCTTTGTTCAACAAAAGATAATAGATTCTCAATAGGCATAGTTAGAGCAAGGTTTTTCATATGCTCGTAATCAGTAATTGTTAAATTGCTTTCTCTACTTTGTTTGTATATCTCTCTGTATGAATATTTATTTTCCATATTTAGTTAATCAATTGTAACTATTTGCTGCCATAATCTAGTAACATTATACCATCTAGGTGATTCTAATACAAAAATTTATTAACTCTGGTAAAATACAAAAGTATATTAAATCAACTAAATGAACAATATTGTAGACGAAAATAAGTTATTGGCACAAGTTAACGAAGAAATTTCTAAAGCTGCTTCTGAGGACCAATTAACTTCTCTTTGGAGAAAGTATTTAGGAAAAGAAGGAGAAGTTACAGAATTAACAAAAAAAATTAAAGATGTACCAGTAGATCAAAGAAAAGAATTTGGACAAACTATCAATAATATAAAAGCATCTATTGATGCTCAAATTAATGATGCAAAAGGTAATATTAAAAATTCTAAGAATAAAGGTTATTTATTAGAAAAACAAGCTGAAATAACAACATCTAAACCTAAGATTGGACACTTGCACCCTTTGAGTCAAACTATATTAGATTTAAACGATATATTTAGACGAATTGGTTTTAGTGTAATGGAAGGACCTGAATTAGAAACTGACGAATATTGTTTCCAAAGAATGAATTTACCAATGGATCACCCTGCTAGAGATTTACAGGATTCTATCTTTGTAGAAGAACCAAATATTCTAATGAGAACTCAAACCTCTTCTATTGAGGCAAGAATGTTAGAAAATTATGAAGCTCCTTTTAAAGCAGTTATGCCTGGAAGGGTATATAGAAATGAAAAAGTAAATAGAACAAATCACTTTACTTTCCATCAATATCAAATGGCTGCAGTAAAAGAGAAAGTTAGCATGGCAGAACTATTTGCCATTATTAACTACATGTTTAAAGAATTTTTAGGAGAAGATACTGAAATTAGATTTAGATGTAAATATTACCCTGAGGTTGAACCGGGTGTCGGACCAGATTTGAAATGTTTCAATTGCCATGGAACTGGTTGTGCAATATGTAAAAATAGAGGTTGGATAGAAATGGGTGGTGCTGGTATTATTCATCCTAAAGTTTTAGAAATGGCTGGAATAGATTCTTCAAAATGGCAAGGATATGCTTTTGGAATGGGTCTTGATAGATGGGCTATGGCAAAATATAAAATTACAGATATTAGAACTTTATTAGGTGGCAACTTAGGTTATCTACCTAATCAATAAGACTCAATAACTAATCCTCATCTCGTTATTGGGGTTGCTTTAATTAAGATATCCCTGATATAATACACTTCGCATATAGATAATTTTTAACGTTTTATTCATGGCAATGACAGCAGATTTATATAGAGGAATGGTTGTTAAATGGAATGGTCAACCTCATATTATGGTTGAGAAAGAATTCGCAGCCATGGGTAAGGGATCTGGATTTAATAGAGTTAGACTTAAAAATATTAAAACTGGCAAATTTTTTAACGAACATCTTACTTCTGGTGTAAAAGTAGAAGAAATTGATGTAAGTACTAAGAATGTTCAATTTATATATATAGATGGAAATTCAGCAGTATTTATGGATCCAGTAACTTACGATCAAGTAAGTATTTCTTTAGATATGATTCCTGGAAAAACTGATTGGTTACATACAGAAGCTAAATATGTAGCTCAAGTTTACGAAGATGAAGTAATTAACTTACTTTTACCTCCTAAGATGACTCTTGTAATTACAGAAACATACGATGCTGTAAAAGGAGATACTGCTACTGGTGCTAAGAAAGATGCTGTACTTGAAACTGGAGTAACTGTTAAGGTTCCTCTATTTATTAAACAAGGAGAAAAGATTATTGTTAATACTGAAGACGGTCAATATTTCTCAAAAGCAAACTAGGTTGTAGGTATTAGGTTATAGTTTATAGATTATTGTTATGTCTGTTTCAAGTACAAATTCTTATAAAGATTTAATTGTGTGGCAAAAGTCCATCACTCTAGTAAATCAAATTTATAGTGTAACTAAAGTCTTTCCCAGAGAAGAGCTATATGGATTAACAAACCAAATAAGAAGAGCTTCTGTTTCAATTCCTTCGAATATAGCTGAGGGCTCAAGAAGAGGCACTAGAAAAGACTATGCAAATTTCCTTAGAATATCATTAGGTTCTGTTGCAGAATTAGAAACCCAACTTATTATTGCAATAAACTTGAATTTTCTTGATGAAGATTCTGCAAAAGATATAATGAATACATTAGATGAGATTGGAAAGATTCTTAATACTATAATAAAGAAACTTATTTAATATCTATAACCTACAAACTATAACCTTTTCCCTAAATGAAGACCTGGCAACTACTAAAACAAGATCCTGATTTGTTTGAAAGATATTTCGTAAAGGAATATATAATAAAGGCTATTAGGATTTTTTTTGAACAAAAAAATTATCACGAATTAGAAAGCCCTCTACTTACTCCTGTACTTCCTCAAGAAAGATATATGGATCCTATGAGAGTTAATTTAGAACTAAAAGGTCAAAAGTTAAAGAAAGAAGTCTACATTACCCCAACTACAGAAAGATATAATAAAATAATGCTTGCCGCAGGATTAGGTGAACACTTTGTAATTACAAAAGTTGCTAGAGGTATAGAAGATATTAGTCAAAACCATGGTGCGGAATTTACAATGTTGGAGTGGTATCACTTAAACGCTGACTATACAGATATTATGAACGATACTGAAGATTTAATTATCTTTATTTTCGAATATTTAAAGAAACATTCAAAACTTGAGAGATTTAATACCAAAGATAATAAGTTAACTTTTCAAGGTCAAGAAATAGACTTTACTAAGGGTTGGAATAAACTATCAATACCAGATGCTTTAATAAAGTTCACAGGAGTTAAGTTAGAGAATATACAGACTCTTGACCAAATTAAAGAAGTGGCCAAGAATAAAGGACTTTTAATTGATGAAGTCGAAGACTGGCAGGCTGTATTTGATTTAATTTTTGTTACAGATATCGAACCAAATATTTCTAAATCTAAGCCTACTTTTATTTATAACTATCCAAGAATATTAGGACCGTTAACTAAACCTAATAAAGTTAATCCTTTAGTTTGTGAGAAGGTGGAATTGTATATTGGTGGAAAAGAAATTGCCAATGGTTATACTGAGCTTACTGATGGAGAACTTTTAGAACAAAACTTTAGGGTTGAACAAGAAGCGAGAAAGAATTTAGGTAAAGAGCCAGTTGCATTTGATTACGATTTAGTAGATGCTATTAAGAGTGGTATGCCAGAAGTAACTGGAAGTGGAATGGGTTTAGATAGACTTGCAATGATATTTGCAGATGCTAAAAACATTTCAGAAGTTAATTACTTCCCAGCAACTGAATGGTTTAATTAATATATTTTTAATCAATAAATATGAACGAGATAAATTCTATTCTAGATAATGGTTCTAAGTTAGGAAATATATTAAAACAAAAGTTAAACTCACTTAAAGGTGATAAATTAGGAGAAAACTATATTTACTGGATAGATAATTCTAAATTTGATACTCCAGATGATAGTTACAAACTATTAAAAGATTTTATAACTAAATGTAAATCTGCAATGTTAGTTGAAGCAGATTTTTATAGAACATATTCTCCACTAGTATTTCATGAAAATACTTTCAAAAATATAGAACAAGGTCTAGAGCTTTATAATCAAATAGAAAAAGAACTGTAATGAATCCAAATGATGTAACTTCAAAATTTTATGACATTGTTTCTACCCCTATAAAAGGTAGGGAAATTACCGATTCAGAAATCGCGTTAATTTCGTCTATAGTGCCTTCGAATTCTCAAATCCTAGACATAGGAGCTGGTACTGGAAGACATCTTATTCCACTATCTGAATTAGGCTATAACGTTACTGGCATTGATTCTTCGCATGGAATGTTAGATATTTTAGAAGAAAAGATTAAAAACAAATCAAATACTAAAATTATTCGAGCTGATGTTTTAACTCATAATTTTAATTCACAAGAATTTGATTTAATAATTATGATGTGGAATTCTTTTAATGAAATTGCCCTAAATGAAAAAGATGCGCAACGTCTACTAACTATCTTCGGCAAAATATTAAAGACAGGTGGTAAGGTCTTAATTAATTCTGATAATCCTGAAGTTACAAAAATGGATGATGCAGATTACAATTTGAATTATTCTAAAGATGGAAAGCAATATGATATCGAATGGAAGGCAGTAGGATTTGATCAACCTAAGAATATAACTACTTATAGAGAAGTTGTTACCTCTGAAGGTAAAAAATATCAAACTGAAATTAAACAGAAATGGTGGACTAAAAATGAATACAGAAGTATTGCAGAAATGAATGGCTTTAAATTTGAAGAACTAACTTTTGAGAAAAATAAAGAACTATATATAGCTCTTACAAAGATTTAGGACTTTTGGGTATAAAGCCACTAGTGTTCTTAATATAGTTTTGATACTCTTTATTTTCTTTGTATTTAGCTTCTAGCATTGGAACTCCAGAAACTTTTCTAAGCATGTATGTAATTACTATTGGACTAATAATTCCAATTATTCCAAATGGTGCTCTTAAACTAATTATAAATATTCCCCACCACTGTGTTGCTTCACCAAAATAATTTGGGTGTCTAGTATACTTCCATAAACCAGATGTCATTATTTTACCCTTGTTTTTAGGATCTTTTTTAAACATGTACATTTGATAATCTCCTATTGATTCAAAAAGGAATCCAAATATCCAAACTGCTGCTCCGATTATATCCACTATTCCTATAGCTGGTTGGTATGCGAAAGTATTAATTATCTGCACTACAAAAGTTACTAAGAACATAAAGAACCCTTGTAGAAGAAATACTTTTAAGTAGCTATGAATTGCTTCATCTTTACCCCAATTCTCTTTCATTTTTTGATATCTGAAGTCTTCTGGTTTTCCTTTATTCCTTAGATATATATAGAATGCTAATCTTCCACCCCATAAACATACTAATAATGTGACTAGAATTTGTCTTGGTTGGTATTGAGCATTAAAGATTAAAGTCGATAAAGCTACTACAATAAAACCGAGACCCCATACTATATCAACTATGGATAGCTTTCCTACAACTTGAGAAATAATCCAAGCTATAGTCATTAATAGTATTATTGAAACTGTTGCTACTAAAAAAGTTTGAATCAATTCCATATAATAAAATGAAATAAATTAAAGTAATTAAATAATGAAGATAGAATGAGATTCATTTCATTCTTTAATTTCTTCATTCTTTCATTGTAACTTAAGACCATCTTCACTTCCTATTTTCCAGTAGGCTATACCTTTTATTCCATAATCTGCAGCTAATTGTTTTCTTAATTTCAATGATTCTTCGTTAGGGAAAACTATAATTCTATTTGTGCCTTTGTAGTTATAAGTACCTACAACTTCCCCCCAGGTTTCATTAAACTTTTCATTTAATGTATAGTTGTTTCTAACTTGATTTATCTGTTTATTGAAGTAAGCAACGCCATCTTCAAGAACAGTTCCAGAGGCTGGAAGATACCAATCAATTAAATCTAAATTATCTTGTGCTAGAGGTCTTTCGCTCCAATCGTATGAATAGGTAGGAATTCCCAATAAAATTTTATTTCTTGGCACACCTTCATTAATTACATACTTTAAAGTATATTCCATCCATTTCAAAGGAGCAACAGGACCTGCTTGTTGGCTCTTTCTTCCGAAAAGATCGTAAGTCATAATTCTTAATTCATCTACTATATCTCCAATTCTTTTATAATCTTCAACTCTTCTTGTTTGTGGGAATCCAGGATAGACTACTTCGTTTCCCCATTTTGGCAGTACTGTAAAACTTAATATTTTTCCTTTTGAATGTAATTGATCTGTAAGTTTTTTTAGGAAATCAAAAAACAATATTTTGTCTGATAATAAAATTGCCTCGTAATCTAAATCAATTCCTTTATAATTATTATCTACAGTCATATTTACTATATTGTCTATATGGCTTTGTAGAGCACCGGAATTAAATACTTTACTAATTGTCGCAGAATCAAATAATGCAATTGAAGGTACTAACTCAAGATTTTTTTCTGATGTAAAGTTACTTAAATCTGGTCCATTTGAATATGGAGTTTCTTTAAGTGAACCATCATCGTTAGCATAAAACCATACAGGACTTATTCCTTTAAATATAGAATATCGATCTTCTAAAGTGGATAGACCATTAGGAATGTCCCAATCTGGAATCCAACCTGTTACATATACATCAGATAAGTTTTTAGGTTGTTTTGCTATAGCATCTAATTGAGTTACTTCAATTTGTGCAGCACTTTTTGTAGAAACATAATTTTTATTATTAATAGTTTCTGTAACAGTTTCTTTAATAGGATGCTTATAGAAATAATATGTACCTGCACCTTCTGCAGCAATTAATAATGCAAATATTAAAATAATTATTATATAGACTCTTTTTTTCATACTTATAGATCAAAAGATGGTTTCTCTGTATCTTCCGATGTAATTGCTATTGCATTATCTGTTATTCTAAATAAATCTTTATCAATTTTTTTATATTCTCCTCTAGCGTCATTATAAGCACCAACTACTGTTCCTAAATTTTTTCCAAGCTTAGCAAAGTTTTGATCGAATGCTCCTATATGTTTTTGTAATTTTTCTACATTGTCTTTAATTTCTAAAGCTTTTTCTTCAATCTTTAAAGAATTTAATCCTTGTAAAACTGTTTGTAAATAAGCTAGGAAAGATGTTGGGGAAACTATAATTACATTCTTTTGTTTAAATGCATATTCAATAAGGTCGTGAGTATTGGTTTTTACAGCTCCTACCTGATTAATTAATAAATCATAATAGATTCCTTCAGATGGAATAAACATAAATGCAAATGTCATTGTTCCTTCTTCGGGTCTAATATATTTAGATGTTTCATCAATTCTTTTCTTTAAATCGTTTTTAAATTCTCTTTCTAATGGCTCTCTTGCTGCTTCATCTTTTGCTTCTAATATTCTATTGTAGTTTTCTAGAGAAAATTTAGCATCAACTGGAATTATCTTTTTACCTACAAATACAGCTGCATCGACAATTTCTCCATTATTAAATTTATATTGCATTTCATAAGATCCAGGTGGTAAAACATTCTTTAATACTGTTTCTAAGAAATATTCTCCTAAGACTCCTCTTTGTTTTGGATTTTTTAAAATGTTTTCTAAACTTTGTAATTGTTCTGCAAAGTTAACAACTTGTTTGTTAGTATCATCAAGTTTAGTAAGCTTTTCTGTTACTTCTTTAATAATCTTAGCGGCGTTATTACTAGTTTCTCTTATGCTTTGCTGAGATATTGCAAATTGTTGAGAAATATTTTTTTGAGAATTATTAAGTTGATCGTTTAAAGTCTTGTTTGTATCGTTTAATCTATTATTAAGCTCTGTGATAGTTCTATCTAGCTTTTCGTTTTGAACAGAAGCTGTTGAGCTAATTTGTGTTTGAATCATTTGTATCATCTTTTCTAGGCCATTGTCTTTTTCTTTTGGTTTATTTATCTTAGATACAATAAACATAACACTGGAAATTAGTATTACTATTAAAGCAATTAGAAGTATTTGAGTAGTATCCATGAGTAGTATTTAAAGGTTATTACCCTTCTATTATACTTGTTATGTACTGCTTAAGGAAAGGATTAAAATCGAAGTCTTTTGCAGGTTTTGAATTATGTCCATATGCCTTGATATATTGATCTATAAAGTATTTTAGAATAGCTATTCTATCTTTCCAATAGACCATAGATATAAATAAATCTTTAGTATCTTCATCTTCAGGATTATCAATAATTAAATCTAAGAAATCCTCCTGATTTGTTCTTTTGAAACCAAAGAATAGATTATCAATTATTGTAATTACACTCATATTCATAAAACCGTCATCACTTATTATTAAATGAATATCAACATATTCTACTCCGTCTTCGTTTAGACCAAATCTATCTCTGTAGATTAGATTATGTTCCTCATTAGAATTACTTTGAGCTTCAGTAGCCATATATATTTAATAATTGCTGGAAGAATATCATAATATCCTAGAGAATTATATTCTCTTTGGTTAACTATTTTTTGATAATATAGGAAGCTACTAATTAATAAATTACGATGAATGATGCACAAACTGCAATAAATATGCATACTGCAGATAGAGTGAAATCTTCAAGAGAAGTAACAGCTGTTGAATTTACTTATCTGTACCTACCGTTTGAAAATGAATATAAAATCTACCAAGTATTTGAAGATGTAATAGAAGGTAGAAGGTTATTATCTGAACTTAAAGATATTAAGGAAATCTTTAGATTAATTTTCCAAGAAAACAGTGAAGGTGCATTCATTGAATACTATAAATCAAATACTCAGACTACAGAAGATCCTATTTATTTATATAAAAGGGCAAGGGCTTTAGCAATTATTAGTCTGGCGATGATTATGTCTGATCTACAAAGTATGTCTTTGAGCGCTGAATTACTTTCTTTTAAAGAAGAGGTTAGCTATTACTATGAAAACTAATTAATTAGGCAAGTTTTTTACAAGAAAGTCAGTAATTCTTTTTTCTAATCCTTCCATTTTTACAGTTGAATTAGATTGCTGATTTGGTTTATCTGGGAATAAATTCACTCCCATAACTCTTCTATAAAAATCCTCTGTTGTGACAGAATTATCAAAACATGCTTGTTCAATTATTCCAACTTTTTTCCCAACTGAATTTTTAAAATTAAATGTCCCTTGAACAGCGTAGTGATTCATAATATCGTACATAATTCTTAAAGTTTCTTCAGATGGTTCTCGATCAATATTCTTAAAAAACATATAGACAAGCTGCTTGCTTACAGGCACGGCATTTAGATTTTTATCTGTATCATCTGATAGACCCTCACCGGCTACTCTTTCTAATTCTTGCATACTATTTAATAATAAAATTTATTACAAAGTGAAATGTTTATTTATCATTCCATTTCCAAACTCCTTTAAAGTCATCTTCATTGTCTCTTAGAGAAATAATTCTTTTATGCATAACTCTAGAAGTTTCATCTCTATCTTCTAGGTTAATAAAGTGATCTCTAGCCTCATCAAACTCTTTGGCGTAGTAATGAGATAAAGCTTTTTCGTATTTCTCCTTTATTCTTCTATTATCCTCGGTATCTAGCATTGGTTCAAATATTTTCACTGGTTTTTTTCTACCTTTCACCAAAACTGTATCTATCTCTCTAAATATTATATTACTGCCTTGGCACTCTTCTGCTGTTGTATCTGTAACTAAAATTGAAATTCGATATTTCTTTGTAAGTCCTTCAATTCTTGAAGCTAAATTTACATTATCTCCAATAACAGTATAATTTAATTTTGCTTCAGTTCCAATATTTCCAACCACTGTTGGTCCAGTGCTTATACCAATTCCAACTTTAATTTTTGGCAATTTACTATTTTTTATTTGAAAGTCTTTCATATTAGCAACTATATCTAATGCGGCCATTATCGAATTATATGCATGGAATTTAATATCTACAGGTGCATTCCATAAAGCCATAATTGAATCTCCAATATATTTATCAATAGTACCGCCATTTTTAAGGATAATATTACTCATAAATGCTAAGTAACCATTCAAAAATTTCAATAACTCATTTACTTTCATATTTTCTGTTAGAGTTGTAAAGTCTCTAATATCCATAAACATAACGCTTATAAATCTTTGCTCACCACTTAATCTTAAAGTTGTACCATTTAGTAAATCTTCGCTAACTTTTTTATTTACAAAAGTACCTAATGCTTTTTGCATTTGTTCTACTTTTAGAATTTTTTCGTAATAACTAAAAAGAACATTAATTAGATAAATAATTGAAGATAGAATTACAATTTGAAGAAATGGCCAAAGTCTATTACTACTAATTAATATTACAAATGTCATTAAATTTACAGAAACAGTTACTAAATAGAATGTTGTTTGAATAATTAAGTTCTTAGCAAATAGATATATAACACCAATTGCTATTGAGATTGATAATACAAAAAGGAATGAACTTGTTTCTGCATTTAAATTATTAATTTGAATATTTAAAGCATTAAGACTAATAACATTATTGGTACTTATATTACTAAAGTTTAATATTCTTACTAGGAAGTTATTTGCAGAAAAGAAGAACGAACGATCTGAAATTTCAATCGCTAAAAAAGCAGCAATTAATATTGCTAAGAAATAAGCTATTCTTATTATTGAGCTTTTTAAATTAAATCTCATCTATTATAAACTTACCAGAGAGCTTTAAAGCTTCTTCTGTATTTGAATATCTATTTAAATTGTAATTTCTACCTTCACCCTCAAACCATGTTCTTTGCCTTTTAGCATATTGTTTGTGTGCAATTTTAACTCTTTCTTTGCAAGTATTTAAGTCTATTTCATTATTTATGTACTCTACCACTTGTTTATAACCCATAATCATTAACCCATAGGAATCTTTTGTATATCCTTTAGATAATATATCTTGTGTTTCTTTAATTAATCCTCCATCAAACATTTTTTCAACCCTAGTATCAATCTTCAACTTAAGTTTTTCCCAATCGTAATTAGGATAAACAATAAATGTTTCAATTCCTAAATTTGTTGATTTTATTCCTAATTCTCCTGATTTCTCAATTACTCTAATTAATCTTCTAGGATTGTTTTGATCGCTATTATTAAGTTTATTTAACACTTCTGGTTCAATTTGATTTTGTAGTTCTAAAACTGATAACTTATCTAACTCTGTTCTATCTTTAGCTTCAGAATCCGAAAGTAAATATCCTTTTACTAATGAGTCTATATATAGACCTGTACCTCCAACAATTATTGGTAATTTATTTGCACTAGAAATTTGTTGTATCTTATCTAATGCAAGCTTTTGGAAATCAAAAAGTTTGAATCTATCACTTGGTTCTAGAAAATTTACTAAATGCAATGGGATACCATCAATTGAGTATTGATGATCAAATTCTTTTAATTTTCCTTTATTTGTTCCTATATCTAGAAACTTATATACTTGTCTAGAGTCTGCATTAATAAGCTCGCCATTAAATTTCTTTGCTATTTCGATTGCTGTTTCTGTTTTTCCTGTTGCAGTGGGACCCGCTACTATTACTACTTTCATTATTTAATATTAATATTGGTATGATTTTGACACATTTTAGCTGAAACGCCAACTGACAAGTAAATCTGACACCTTAAATCTTTTTTTCAAATGCTATATACTGTGTGGTATGGAATCGGATATCTTTATAAAAATCCTATTATCTGTTTTATTCGGTGCAATCTTAGGATTAGAAACTGAGACTAGAGAAATAGAAAAAAAAGGAGAAAGAAAAGCTTATCAAGAAGAGAAATCTAGAATTGGTGGGTTTCGTACGTATACCCTAATATCTCTAATGGGAGGTATTGCTGGAATTCTTTTTCTAAATAAATTGGAGTTTATTAGCTTCACTTTATTACTAGGTTTAATGTCCTTTCTTCTTGTTGCTTACTTTATGAATATAAAACTGAAAGAAGCATTTGGAATTACTACTGAGATAGCTATAGTCATAACATTTATATTAGGATTTCTAACAACATCTGGAATAATTAAACTAGAAATTGTTCTTGTTATATTAGTATTAATGGCTTTCTTTCTATCTCAGAAAAGAGGCTTTGGTAAATTTATTGCAAGAATTCAGCATAGAGAGGTTATAGATGTGTTTCAGTTTGGATTAATAGCTTTAGTTATACTTCCAATATTTCCTAACAAAGTTTTTACAATTTTAGATTTAACTTCATTATTTGGTACTACAGACTTAGGTAATAGCGCTTTACAGAACTTTACATTAGGTAATCCATTTCAAATCTGGTTAATTGTTGTAATTATTTCTGGAATTAATCTTATCGGTTATATTTTAAGTAGAATTACAGGTGAAAAGATTGGAATATTTTTTACTTCAATCTTCTCAGGATTTATTTCTTCAACATCTGGAATAATATCTTTTGCATCTAAATCTAAAGCGGTAGGAGAAAATTTATTATTAAGCGGTGCAGCAATAATTTCAAATTCAGTTAGTTTTATTATAGTTGGAGCATTATTATTTATTTCTAATAGAGAACTTTTTAATGCTGCATTACCAATAATGTTAGCTGTTTTTATATTTGGTTTTATCTTAGGAAGTTTATTAATATTCTTTTTTAGATCTGATACTAACCATGGACAAGCTCAGTACCAAGCTTTCTCTGTATTGCCAGCATTAAAGTTTGTGGGAATAATTATTGTATTAAGTTTATTAGTACAAATCTTAGAGTTAGGTAATGTAGGAACTGGGTTAGTTATACTAGTAACTGCTTTATCTGGAGTAACAGGAATTGATGCTCCAGCGATTGCAATTGCAGGTCTATTAACGAGTGGAGTTATAACTGTAGATACAGCTTTAGTAGCCTTTTTGCTAACAAATATTGTAAACTTTATTGCAAAAGCTATTTATGCTTACACAATCGGAACTAGAAAATTTGCTAGGTACTTGAGTATTGGATTAATATTATCTTCATTAGTAGGACTTATAATCTACATAACGTAAATGCAGGAAAAGAAATTTCAAAAGAACAACGAATCATTTGTGTGTAAGAACTGCGGCAAGTTAACTCCAGCTCACCCAACTAGTTCAAGAGATCATTGTATTTATTGTTTAAATAGTTTACATGTAGATATTAATCCAGGTGATAGATTGAATGAATGTCAGGGATTATTAAAACCAGTTGGATTAAGAGCAAAGAATGGTAAAGAGCAAATAGTGTATAAATGTGACAAATGTTCAAAAGTTACATTTTGTATTATTGCACCAGACGATAATCGTGAAGAAATAGTTAGACTTGGAAGCTTAAGATGGCAAGAATAAAACTGAATTTAAAAATAAATATTAAAATAAATTTTCGTAGTTTATTAAGTAAAAGTAAGAAGAAGATAAAGGAAGCCCTGCTTTATCTGGAAACTTATTACCTAGCGCACTTTGTAACTTCTACTATTCTAGTTATTGGAGTTGTTCTTATTTTTCTTTCATATTTCTGGGTTAATACAGTCATCGCTTTAAATAAAGGATCAGAAATTAAGATTACAGACCAAGATGTTACAAATGCATTACATTTAGTATCTCAACAGAAAATTGATGAAGCCAGAATTGCAAAAATAAAACGTGAAGAAGCTGCTAAAAAGGAAGCTGATATAAGAGAATGGACTGCTAAGGTTGAAAATTACTTTAGGGCATATGGATCTCCATTAGCTGGTTATGGTGAAATAATTGTAAGAAAAGCAGTTGAATGTGGTGGGAATTATAAAATTCTAATTGGAATAGCTGGAAATGAATCAGGATTGGGTAAAGTTCCTTATAAAAAATATAATCCATATGGTTATTTAGATGGAATTACTTATACAGGTTGGAATGAATCTTTAAATAAACTTTCTTGCGTGATCTCACAAAGATTTATTGCACCTTGCAAAGAGGATTTGTATTGTATAATTAGGAAGTACGCTGGTCCAGGGGATAATCAGGACTTATGGGTAAGAAATGTTTCGTATTTTATGGCACAAGTTTAATTATTAGTAATTATAAATGTATACATTATTTACAGATGGAGGATCGAGAGGAAACCCAGGGAACTCAGCTTGTGCTTACTATATTTTTAAAGATGATGCTTTAGAAGACTTTGGCGGTATTTTTCTAGGTACAGGAACAAATAATAACGCAGAATATTTAGGTCTAATTAATGGATTGAAGCTTGCTATTAAGAATAATATAAAGGAATTAGAAGTAAGAATGGATAGTGAATTAGCTATTAAACAAATTATAGGAGTGTATAAAGTTTCTACTGATTCTATAAGAGAATTGCACCATGAAGTTAAAATGTTAGAAAAAAACTTTAAGAATGTATCTTTTAAACATGTACCTAGAGCAGAAAATAAGTTTGCAGATAAATTAGTAAATATAATATTAGATACGGAAGAAAATGGATCTAAATAAACCTGCACAACAAAACAAAAGAAGTATTCTTAGAACATTAATGAGAGTCGTTATTGGAATGTTAATAGTTGTATTTATTCTTACAAGTATTATTTTGGGTTATGTATATTTTGTTAGAAGAGATAGAACAGTAAATAAAGTTATTACTACTGAAAACATTAATGATGATTCTATTTCTAAAGCTGAGGCAGAAAGAAGAAATTTAGAAAATGTTCTTCAAACACCAATTGGTATCGATCAATTAATTAAAGATACAAATGTAACTATTTCCCAAGATAACTCTGGTAATGGTTTCTTAATAGGTAAAGGATACGAAGTCACTAATGAGTTGAAACTTATTAAACAACAGATATTGGAAACATACAAATCAGATATTGATTTTGCACCAATCTTTTATTTCAAATTAGATTCTCTAGTTAATAATTTAGATATTACTGCACTATCTAATTTAATATTGACCGAAGTTAATACTTCAAATTATAAAATAATTTATTTAGATACATCATTTACTTACATTAAAGACTTTAACACTCTTGCAGCAAATCTTAAAAATAGTTTATCTGCGAAAGGAGTTAAATTAGGTATTTATTTATATCCAAAGTGGGGCACTGAAGTTAATTATAATGATTTTCTTCAAGTTACAAATCAATATCATAAAGATATGAAGTTAAAAGATGTGGTTAATTCTGTTGATGAAGTTATAATTCAATTATACGGCTATAGCAGTGAATACTCTATTCTACCTGCAAATATTGCTCCTATTGAATGGGCGAAGTTTGTAGTTGCTTATACTTCTCAAGAGGTTACAGATAAATCAAAAGTATATTTTGAAATTAATACAGATTATTATGTTTGGCCGCAAAGAGAAGTAAGCGATAGTCCTAAAAATAACTATGCAGTATTAGATATCCAAGCAGAAGTTTTGAGTAAGAAACAATTTGAAGCTAAGAATTACGTGGAATCTAGTTCAAATGTTCTTGGCGATACTTTTGAAACTATGAAAACATTAGAAGCAACTAGTAAAAAATACATTTCAATATCTCCTAATCAAGAAAATATAGATAAATTAATAGGATTGGTTGCAAGTTATGGGTTTAAAGGTTACATATTAAAATAAACAAACTTAAAATAATGGATCACAAAGAATTACAAGAACAATTCAGTATAGATAGGATAAAAGTAATTGTTGGATTAGGGAATCTTGGAAAAGCCTATGTAAATACAAGACACAATGTTGGTTTTGATTTTATTGAAAAAATGGCAGATTCTAGGAGATTTTTAGAAGAACCTAAACTTAAGTCTTTAATCCATATGGCAGATTTTGGAGGTTATAAAAGAATATTTATAGAACCATCAACACAAATGAACCTATCTGGAGAAGCAGTTTCTTTAGTAGCAAACTTTTATAAAGTTGAACCTTCTGAAATATTAGTTGTACACGACGATTTAGATTTAAGACTTGGTAGCTATAAGATTCAATTAGGAAAAGGTCCCAAAATACATAACGGATTACTTTCTATACAAAACAGATTGGGCACAAGCAAGTTCTGGAGAATTAGAGTTGGAGTAGATAATCGTGAAGTTTCTACAAGAGACTTAATGAGCGGTGCCGATTATGTTCTTGGACATTTTAAGGTAGATGAGGTTAAAATGCTTGAAGAAGTTTTTTATAACGTTAGAAAAGAACTTTTAGAACGAAATTTAATTAAAGCGGAAAATTAATATGAAGACAGTAACATTAAGACCAGGAAAAGACATTCCAATAAGATATAGACATCACTGGGTATTCTCAGGAGCAGTTAAATCTGGATTTGCGGAAGAAGGTGAGATAGTAAGAGTTTTAGCTTCAAATGGAGATTTATTAGGACATGGATATTTTAATAGTAGAAGTATTATTCAAGTAAGAATGCTTAACTATAACGATGAAGATCCAATAAAGTCTATTAAGAATAACATTGATAGATCTTTTGCTTTAAGGGCACAACTTTTTGACGAAAATACAAACTGCTATAGAGTTGTAAACGGTGAAGGAGATAATATTCCTGGACTAATTGTAGATCGTTACAATGATGTATTAGTCTTACAGATTGCTACAGTTGGAATGGATGCACTAAAACCCATGTTAATTGAAACTTTAGTTGAAGCTACAAAAAAGCATGGCATTAAGATTGTTTCTATATACGAAAAATCCACAATGACGGCAAGATTTAAAGATGGATTAGATTTCTTTGAAGGAACACTTTGGGGTGAAGAAAAGAATGATATTGAAGTAGTGGAAAGTGGAATTAAATTCTTTATTGATTTAAAGAATTCTCAAAAAACTGGTTTATTCTTAGATATGAGAGAGATGAGAAAGTTAGTTGGCACAATGGCTAAAGATAAAAAAGTTTTAAATTGTTTTTCTTATACAGGAGGATTCTCATTACACGCTGCTAAAGGTGGAGCTAAAAGAGTTGATTCTATAGATATAGCTACAGAGGCGGTAGTAACTGCTAAGAAGAACTTCGAAATAAATGGTTTTCTAGATAAAAAAGATTTAGAAGCTAACTTCTACGACCAAGATGCTTTTGTTTTCTTAAGAGAAAGAGATTTAAGTGAATATGATTTTATTATCTTAGATCCGCCAGCATTCGCAAAAAAGAAACAAGATGTAGATAGAGCTAAGAAAGGGTATGCAGAAATTAATAGAACTACAATGAGACAAATGGAAAGAGGAACATTCCTTTTAACATGTTCATGTTCTTATCATCTTTCTAAAGAAGATTTTGAAAAAGTTGTTGCAAGGGCTGCAGTTGAAGCAGGAAAGAATATAACAATCTTACAAAGACATAGATTAGGAATGGACCATCCTATTAATGCTTTCCATAACGAAATTGATTATCTAAAGAGTATCTTACTTTACGTTTATTAATACAATTAAAAAATCTTAAATATTCTTTTTATTTACGAGTCCTTCGTGATAATCTACAAACCAGTCAATGTAATTGTCATCTGGCTCTAACCCTGGTTCAGTTAACATTAAGGAAACCACTTCTCTAAAATTAATAGGATCGTTAATACCGAAGTTTGCCAGCATCTCAGCTAGTCCTTCTAAATAACCATGAACAATTTCATCCGTAAGATCAATAATGTTATCTTTTTCATATCTATAAGTATCTATTATAGAATTACCATTAATTCTTGCTGTTACTTCTACACAACACCATGCATCAAATTCATTCATAACTATATCTAAATATGTACCTACAAATTTAGTACTTAAAAGTTCTTTTAGTTTTTCTCTATTCTTATTTCCATACTCAAGATAGAAATGAGTAAAAAAAACATTCATTTCTTCATTATTAGGAATATGTTTGCCACTTACAAATCTTTGAATTTCTAGATTTGTAAAATCGAATCCGTTTTTACCTAAATAGATCCTTGTTAATCTATTGGATTTTGTAGGTATCTGATCACATATAGAAATGTACGCACGACCTAAAAAAAGACCTACAGGACCTTTAAATTCTTCTCCATTGTCAAAACCATTATTCATAATTTTTTATTAATAATGCCAGATTCTAACATCTTTGATATCCCTATTCAATCTACTGGTTAAAGATAATGGTCTGGAAAGGTTAAACTTTTATGTTATAATTAGAGATTTGAGCTATTAACTAAATAAATAATGCTAGACACAATAAAAGTTCGAGGAGCTCGTACAAATAATTTAAAAAATATAGATGTAGACATTCCAAAAGATAAGTTGACTGTTATTACAGGTCTTTCCGGATCTGGAAAGTCTTCTCTAGCTTTCGATACAATCTACGCGGAAGGACAAAGACGATATGTTGAGTCTCTTTCTGCTTATGCAAGACAATTTTTAGGATTAATGGATAAACCAGACGTAGATTTAATCGAAGGTTTAAGTCCCGCTATTTCTATAGATCAGAAGACTTCGGGGCATAACCCTAGATCTACAGTTGGAACAGTTACAGAAATTTACGACTATTTAAGACTTTTATTTGCAAGAGTTGGTCATCCAAGAAGTCCAATTACTGGTAGGAGATTAGAGAAACAAAGTGCACAACAAATCGTAGATAGTATTTTGGAATACCCAAACCTCACCCCCAGCCCCTCTCCTACAGGAGAGGGTGGCCTACGGCCGGGTGAGGTTAAAGTTATCTTATTATCACCATTAATTAAGAATAGAAAAGGAACTTATGAAGAATTGTTTACAAGATTCTTAGCACAAGGTTATGTAAGAATAAGAGTTGATGGAAATGTTTACAATTTAGAAGAAGATATTAAATTAGATAAATTTGTAAAACATAATATTGAACTAGTCGTAGATAGACTTGTTATTAAAGCAGATTCTAAAGATGATAAAGAGTTTGTAAAAAGACTTACAGATTCTATTGAATTAGCATTGAACTTAGGTGAAGGTGAAGTTTTAGTTAATCTTGTTGATTATGAAAAACTTAAAGAAGTTGGATTTAGAAATTTAAGAGCTAGTGGAGATATTTTCTATTCGGAGAAATTAGTAGATCCTGACTCTGGAGAATCTTTTCCAGAAATTGAACCGCACTCCTTCTCATTTAATTCACCATTTGGAGCTTGTCCTATTTGTAATGGTTTAGGAACAATTAAAGAAGTAGATCCTAGTAATGTTTATAATCCAAGGCTAACAATAATGGAAGGTGGAATATATCCTTGGGCAAGAACTATTGAAAATACATCATCTTTCACATTCAAACTTTTAGAATCAATGGCTAAGGAAGAAAAGATTGATTTAAGAAAGCCAATAGGACAACTGCCAGAGAAAGATTTAAATAAGATATTAAATGGAGTTGAAGGAATTAAATATCCAGTACAGTATGTAGATTCAAATGGAGAAGAAAAGAGAATTCAAATAGCATTCGAAGGAGTAATTCCCAACTTAATGAGAAGATATAGCGAAACTGATTCTGAATATATCCGATCTGAGATAGAAGAATATATGACAGAAAAACAATGTCATGAATGTAAAGGCTATAGATTAAAAAAAGAAGTACTTTCAGTAACTATTAGAGGTTTAAATATTGTAGATGTTGGTAATATGAGTATTTTAGATTCTTGTAAATGGATTGAGAAATTAAATAAGACAGATAAGAATGACGATAAAACTATTTCTATAATGAAAGAAGTTTTTGGTTTAAATGCTATTGATTCTCAAGATGATGAGTTATCTGAACAAGAAAGAGAAATTGGTAAACAAATTTTTAAAGAGATTGGGATTAGATTAAACTTTTTAGTTTCTGTAGGTTTAGACTATTTAACATTAAATAGAACAGCAAGAACATTATCTGGAGGTGAGGCACAAAGAATTAGATTAGCTTCTCAAATAGGAACAGGTTTAACAGGAGTTCTTTATGTTTTGGATGAACCATCAATTGGTTTACATCAACGAGATAATGCAAAGCTTATAGATACATTAGAAAGATTAAGAGACATAGGAAACACAGTTATTGTTGTTGAGCATGATGAGGATACTATTAAAAGAGCCGATTATTTAATCGATATAGGGCCTGGGGCAGGTGAACATGGAGGAAAGGTACTATCGCAAGGTACATATAAAGAAGTTCTTAAAAACAAAGAATCTTTAACTGTTCAATATTTAACTGGTAAAAGAGTTATTAACAGAGACGAAATTGAAAATGATTTAAAGAAACTAAAAGTAAAAGCTCCTAAAGAAAATATAAGTAAAGAAAAACTTAGACTTTATGGAGTAAAACAAAATAATCTTAAAGGAGTTGATTTAGAAGTTCCTTTAAACCAATTTGTTGCAATTACAGGAGTTTCTGGTTCTGGTAAATCTTCTTTGATTAATGATGTTTTATACAATGCTTTATCTAAACATTTCTATGGTTCTAAAGAACAACCTGGGGAATATAGTGAGTTAAGAGGTTTGGAACATATCGACAAAGTAATTAATATAGACCAGTCTCCTATTGGAAAAACTCCAAGATCTAATCCTGCTACATATACAGGTATATTTAACTTAATTAGAGATATTTATGCCGGGACAAAAGAATCTAAAGTAAGAGGATATAAATCTGGTAGATTTAGTTTTAATGTAAGAGGTGGTAGATGTGAAAAATGTGAGGGAGCTGGAGTAATTAGAATATCAATGCAATTTCTTCCAGATGTTTATGTAAAGTGTGATGTTTGCGATGGCCACAGATATAACAGAGAGACTTTGCAGATTGACTACAAAGGTAAAAACATTTCTGATGTGTTGAATATGACTATAGAAGAAGGTGCAGAATTCTTTAAGAATATTACAGGAATTTCAACAAAATTAGATACTTTAATGGATGTTGGTCTTGGGTATATTAGATTAGGACAAGCAGCAACAACATTATCTGGTGGTGAATCTCAAAGAGTTAAATTAGCATCAGAACTATCTAGAAGACAAACTGGAAAAACTTTCTACATTTTGGATGAACCTACAACTGGATTACACTTCGAAGATGTTCGAAAGTTATTGGTTGTTTTACACGGATTAGTTAAAAAAGGAAATACAGTATTAGTTATTGAACATAATTTAGATGTAATTAAAACTGCAGATTGGATAGTAGATTTAGGTCCTGAAGGTGGTGCGAAAGGTGGAACTATAATTGCAGAAGGAACTCCTGAACAAATAGCGAATACACAAGATTCTTATACAGGAGAATGGTTAAAGAAGGTACTATAAACTAAAAAGACTAATTATTTTCTTTCTACAACATTTATAATTTCTCCAACAAACTGCCCAATTACGGGTATAGTTATAAATTGTCGTAGAATTAGGATGGAAATAGCTACCAAAACTGTTGTGCCGAGTACAAAGCCGAAGCCATTCATTAGTCCTCTAATAAGTTCTTTCGGGAAACTTAAAGAATTAAGCCTATTTAGTTTTCTATCAATACTTCTCAAAAGTTTTAATGTTTCTTCATTGAAATCTAGTTCTTCATCTTTTTCTGGCATCTTTGTTTTTTAATAATTACATATTTATTTTACAACAAATGGATTCAGATTTGATATAAACAAAGTTTTTATCACAAATGATATAATCTTCAATGATCTTTAAATTAGGTAACGAGTGTAGATAAAAAAAATATTAGTCTTAATCCTAAATCAGGAGGAGTCGCATAGTGGTCTAGTGCGCAGTCCTGGAAAGACTGTAGTCGAGCAATCGGCTCGCAGGTTCAAATCCTGTCTCCTCCGCCATAAACTTTTAATCTCCTCACCTGTTTAAAGATCCACTAAACTTAGTTAATAGTATTTAAATTTTTGAAATTATTAAGTTTGAATATATACTAGTTAGATTTAATTAACTAAATATATTATGAACCAAGAAACTAAGAATCTAGAACAAAGTGAAATTCCTGTTTATAGAAAAATATCCTTATTAGGAGAGAGAGTAAATAGCATGATCAATGTTTATAATATGTCGACACCAGGATATCACGATATTTTGACAGCGATAAGTAATGAAGTAAGAAATGAAACAGGCTCAGATTTGGCTATATTAGAATTTCTAAATGGAATGCGAATTTGTATTGTAAGCAACTCAGACTTTGCTGATACTGTATTTAGAGATGCAGAAAGAGTAAAAAAAGGAAGATTCTTTATCCCCATAATGGCCTCCACTACTGCAGCTCCTGTTGAAGGAGAAGATGTTGTAGATACTATTAGTTTACTCACTGCTGAAACTTCACCTGAATATTTAGATAGAAAAATGAAAGTAGCTGTCTTACTTTCTGGAAATAAATTAAAAGACTACGCACCCATAACAACAGAAATTACAAATGAAGTATTAGAAGGTTCTGAGGAAGCAATCGATCTTGTCGAAAAATTTGATTTAATTACTTTAAGACTTGTTCTAGAAACATTTCTTGGAACAAAACTATCTCCAGAAGAAGATGAAAGAATTGCAGAGTATTTTAGACTTGCAAGTAAATACAATGTACTAAACTATTTTATGGGTAAAAGACCTGCCGAACTATTAGGGCAAGGAGCGAAGTTTAGACGAGAAGAGCTGTTTTTTACAGAAACTATAGTGCCCATTATTATTAGGAGAATAGATGAACTGAATACAGATAAAACTATTAGAAATTCTAGTATGTTGGACTCATTAATAATTGATGGAGAGTCAAAGCAGCAAATTGAAACTGATATAAGAACATTCCTTCTTGCAGGTCAGGAAACTACTGCTTCGGTAATGTCTTCGGTAATGTACGAATTATTTGAAAACCCAGAAGTTTTCGACAAATTAATTGAAGAAATACTATCTATTGCGGATGGAAAAAATGCAATTACTTTTGAAAATACTTCAAAACTAAGCTATTTGGATAAAGTAATAAACGAAACATTAAGAAGAGAGCCACCAACACATTTAGTTCCTAGAGAAACTAAAAAGGATTTACTGTTAGGAGATCAAATAGTGCCTGCAAATACTATTTTATTTGTAAATGTAAGAGGAATGGGGATGGATAAAAGATATTGGGAAAATCCAGAAAAATTTGATCCTGATAGACAAGAATATAATACTGTTGGTGAACCTGCAGGATATTTTCCATGGGGTGCGAGAAAAGGTAGTAAAATACCCAAAGATATAAATAGAAGATGCATCGGTGAAAACTTTGCAAGAATGTCTATGAAAAATATCCTATCAAATATGATTTTAAGATTCTATATTGATTTAATAAAAGCGGGTGATATTTCTAGTGGAGTTGTACCTACAAGGCCAAGCGAATTAATAATTCAATTGCGAGAAAGGCGAAAATCAGCATCTGAATAAAATACTTGTTAAGTTTTCGGTTGAATATAAGTCGATGATAAGTTTATACTTCAATCATGAATTTAACTGACAAACAAAAATACCAAGCCTTGCTAGATAAGGATTCTACTTTTGAAGGATTATTTTATGTGGGTGTAAAAACTACTGGAATATTCTGTAGACCATCATGTACAGCAAGAAAACCTAAGTTTGAGAATGTCGAATTCTTCGATACCACTCGAGAATCTTTAGCCGCAGGGTATAGACCTTGCAAGGTTTGTAAACCATTGGATTTAAAACATAAAACACCGGATTATATTAAAACAATACTGAATGAAATTAGTGAAAATCCTTCTATAAAAATTAAAGACTACGATTTAGTTAAAAAAGGAATTGAGCCTAATAAAGTAAGAAGATGGTTTAAATCTAATCATGGAATTACTTTCCAGGGTTATCAAAGAATGATTCGAATTAACAACGCATACACCAAATTAGCAAAAGGAGCAAAAATTATAAATGCAGCATTTGATTCTGGATTTGATTCTTTAAGTGGATTTAATGATGCATTTAAATCAGTTTTAGATGATGTGCCTTCAAATTCTAAATATACGAATGTCATAAATATTAGTAGGTTCTCTACTCCACTTGGTCCAATGTTTGCTTGTGCTACAGAAGATGGAATATGTTTATTAGAGTTTACTGAACGAAGAATGTTAGAAAGAGAATTTAAAGATTTATCCAAAAGATTAAAAGCAAAAATAATTTATGGAAATAATAAGTACTTAGATTTAGTTGAGAAAGAAGTTAATGAATACTTCGAAGGAAAAAGAAAAACTTTTGATATACCTTTAGTTAGTCCAGGAAGTGATTTTCAAAACTCTGTTTGGAATCAGTTAAAAGCAATTCCTTACGGATTAACTAGATCTTATAAAGAACAAGCGATTGCTATTAATAATCCTAAGGCTGTAAGAGCTGTAGCAACATCAAATGGAATGAATAGAATTGCAATTATAATTCCATGTCATAGAGTTGTAGGTTCAGATGGATCTTTAACTGGTTATGCAGGTGGAATTTGGAGAAAAGAATGGTTGTTGAACTTCGAAAAAAGTAATACTAATTAGTTTTTTTGTTACGATATATACTAATATTTTTCACTAACTAGCTTATAGTAAATTTTAGTGAAATATAGTATAATATGTCTATATTAACTGGCAACAAATGGATCAGAAAACCTTTAAAGACAATCCAAAATTCTTAATACTTTCATCGGTATTTGTTCCTATAGCTATATCAATAGTTGGCCTTGCAGGAATAGTTTTGCCTAAATTAATTCCAGAAAGTATTGTATCTCCTTCTACAAGTGAATCGGCTGTAAGTAAGCCATCTACTAACGAAGGAATTGATAACTCAACTCCTGTCGTTCAAAATGACACTTATGGGTATTTGAGTAATACTGTTGTTGTAAATTCTATTCATTTAAGTGTTGTTCAGCTCTCACCAACTAAACCATCTAACGGTTATGAAATTCAAGTATTAAATAGTGAGTATTATCTTTTAGGTTATGCAGAAAATATTGATGTAAATAATCTAAAAATTTCTGCTACTTCAGTAGAGAACTTTAAGATAGTAGTAGCAATTAAGTTTAAAGATATCACTAGTATTAAAATGGAAGATATAAAAGATAAGAAGAATACATATTCAGTTCTAACATTAAATGTAAAGGCATTAAGAACAGATTTAACCTTACATTAATACAAGAGCTTAAGTTAAATAGTTACTTCTTCGTTATTTCTTTTTTATCTCCCCATCTAAACTCAGCTTCTTCACCTTTAACTCGGGCTACTATAAGAAGAATAAAAGTTTCTATAAGTACTAAAATACAGAAAAGGATTGTAAAAGTCATTTCTGAATCTGTGATTACTGCACAAACAAATCCTGTTATTGCTATTACAACAAAAAATACTGCCAAAACTATCCACCCTTCTTTTGTTGCAGGAGTCCAACCATAACCGTATTTTTTATTTTTAAACCATTTTTCTGCCATATTATTTGTAGTAATAATTACTTTTTAACTAAAGCATCTCTAATCTCGATTAAAATTTTAACTTCTTTAGAATCTTCTATAATTTCTTTTTGTTCCTGTTTTTCTTCCTCTAATCTCTTCTTCTTTAGTCTATTTACTGTTTTAATAATTAAGAATATTGCCATAGCAATAATTACAAAATTAAAAATTACTTGAAAGAAATTACCAATATTTAATGTTATTGCTTGAAAGGTCTTCCCGTTAACATCAGTATAAGAATCCTTAAGTAGAATTTTAATATCACTAAAATTCACATTTCCTGTTAAGTATGCTATTGGTGGCATTACAATATCGTTAACTAAAGAAGTTACAATTTGTCCAAATGCTCCTCCAATAATAACTCCTATTGCTAAATCTATTACATTTCCTCGTGCTGCAAATTCTCTAAATTCCTTTGCTATAGACATAGTTTTTTCTTTAACTGGTAAATTACTCATTAGTATAACTTTAATATAATATTTATTCACTAAACTCTAAATTGTTTATAGATTATAATACATAGCCTACATTTTAGAAAAGCCCCAATGGCTATAGATTTATCTCAAGACCAAAAAGATGTTCTTAATACTCTTTGGGCATGGTACAAAAATGAAAATAAAAAACCATATATAACATTGGGTGGTTACGCAGGTACAGGTAAAACAACTCTTATTTCCATTTTTAGAAAATATTTATCTGAGACTAAAAAGAAAGATAAAGTAGCTTTTTGTAGTTATACAGGTAAAGCTACTAGAGTTTTAAGATCTAAAATTATAGAAGCAAATGCGTTAATGCCTAAAGATTCTATTTCAACTATCCATGGGTTAATATACTCACCAATGGTTAACAGTGATGAAGAAATTACAGGTTGGGAGCAAAAAGAAGAACTTGAATATTCATTAATTATTGTAGATGAAGCATCTATGATCGATGAGCGAATTTGGAGAGATTTACTTTCTTACAAAATTCCAATAATAGCAGTTGGAGATCATGGGCAGTTACCACCAATTTCTGGTGCATTTAATCTTGTTGAAAAACCAATGCTTAAGTTAGAAAAGATTCACAGACAAGCAGCTGAGAATCCCATAATTAAGCTCTCTGTTGACGCTAGAACAACAGGAAAGATAGAATACGGTTCTTATGGACCTAATATTAAAAAGCTAAATAAGGCCGATTCTGATACTCAAGAATATGTAAACGAAATATTAAGTGCATACAATAAAGATACTTTAGTTCTTTGCGGATACAACTTTACTAGAGTTAAGCTTAACAAGTTTATTCGTAATGCATTAGGATTTGAAACAGAAGTACCTAAAGTAAAAGATAGAGTTATTTGTTTAAGAAACAATCATAAGAAGGATGTCTATAATGGAATGCTTGGAACAATAAAAGAAATTAACGAAGAAGGTGAAGATAATTACTACGCTGCAATAGAAATGGATGAAGAAGATAACAAATTTAGAGGTTTAATTTCTCAAGAGCAATTTAATAATACTGAAAGTTTAAACTTTACTGCTAAAAGAAAGAAATCCGTTGAGATTGATTTGTTTGATTTTGGATACGCAACGACAGTACATAAAGCACAAGGTTCTCAAGCAAAAAGAGTAATTGTATTTGAAGAAAGATTTAGCAAAATGGATGATGATATGTGGAGAAGATGGCTTTATACTGCCGTAACAAGGGCGGAAGAAGAACTGATAATTATTGGGTAATCTAATGACGGCAAAGCCGTTACCATCTCAAACATATACTACAAATTGTATTAAAAGCTTTGCCCACACTTTATGTATGTCATCCTGAGGCTTTAGAAGGATGTATATTTATTGATTCATGGTTCGAGAACCTCACCATGACACTGACTTGATTCAACTGCCAGATGTAAGTGAATAGTAACCCTCCGATAATGGAGGGCTAAATAAGTATTAACGTTGGTAAAATCCTGAATTTTATAAATCAGAAACTGTAACAGTATTCATTTTATCTCCAATTTGAATTTTAGCAACAACATCCATTCCTTTTGTAACTTCTCCAAAAATTGTATAGCTTGGTGGAAGTGGAACATCGTCTAACATAATAAAGAATTGAGATCCGTTTGTATCTGGACCTGAGTTAGCCATAGCTACAATTCCCTTAGTATATTCTTTTGTAACTGGTTCATCTTCAAATTTATACCCTGGTCCTCCGTATCCCTGTCCAGCCGGATCTCCACCCTGGATTACAAATCCTTCTTCTCTTCTGTGAAAAATAATTCCATCGTAATATCCTTCTTTAGTTAAGAAAATAAAGTTACTTACAGCCATTGGAGCTTCGTCTCCAAATAGTTTAAATAC
Organism: Candidatus Dojkabacteria bacterium; assembly: GCA_039929105.1. GTDB lineage: Bacteria > Patescibacteriota > Dojkabacteria > J137 > J137 > JBDSRX01. Next base: position 969 of record JBDSRX010000019.1, on the reverse strand, counting down.
AATATCTCCCTTATCTGTCTTAATCGTTACTTGTTTGTTTGATCTATCTGCTTCTGGAAGAATAGCTGGTGCTTTCTTATATTTATTTAACCTAGAAGCTACAGTATCTGTTGCTGTTCCTAGAACATTTGATGTGTCGTTACTCATACTTGTGGTGTTTGAAGAAATATTACTACTACGTGAGTCTCTTAAATATACATAACCTCCTACTGCTATTATACCAATGATAAGACCTACTATTAAATTACCTTTTGTCATGATTATTTTTTAAGAGTTATATTAAAGCTACAAATTATAGTATTAAATTTAATATTAAAAAAGATCCCCTTTCAAGGATCTTTTTCTTATTCTTACTAATTTCTAATTTATTGAAAAGCTAGTACTACGTCAATCACATGGATAACTCCATTAGATAAATGAATATCTGCTGTAATTACTTTTGCTTTCTTAGTAGTTGTACCTACCCATAAAGTATCATTTTCTTTTATAAATGACATTTGATTATGATCTTCAGACATTAATGTCTTTGATTCTTCAGCTAATTGACTTAATTCTTTTGAATCGTGCGCTCCCAATAATATATGAGCATTTAAAATATCTTGTAGAAGATCGTTATCGTTATGAAATTTTTCTTGGCTTCCTGGTGGTAAATCAATAAATGCTTTATCTGTCGGAACAAAGAGAGTAAATGGTCCATTTCCTTGTAATTTTGCTGGCAAATCGTCACAAACTGCTGCAAAATTCATAAAGGTTTTGAAATCTGGTTGCTCTGATAAATATTTAAATATTGTATCGGCCATTTAATCTAAATTAAACAATATACCTCTATCATATTTTTATAATTGATCAATGTCAAGACAATCTGTCACTTTTCTAGATTTTACCTAGTTTCATTGACAAATCCTCTGCTTCTGAAAGTAAAGCTGATATTTCTTCCACACCTTTATTCCAAAATTCAATACTAGATGT